>NZ_ALIP01000018.1:0-13528 GCF_000283075.1 Pseudoxanthomonas sp. GW2 | reverse complement strand
GCCGGTCGAGGGCAACGAGGTCCCGGCCGTGGCCGGCGAGGGCGAGCGCGCCCCGCGCAAGCGCCGTCGCCGCCGTCGCGGCAAGCCGGTCGACGGTGCGGTGCAGGCCGGCGACCAGGCCAATCCGTCCGCGGTGCCGGCGATCCGCCAGTCGGCCCCGTCGGTACGTGGTCCCGTGCCGGCCCAGGAGCCCAAGCGCGAGTCCCTGCTGGGCCGCATCGGCCGCAAGCTGCGTTCGCTGGTCGGCGGCTGATCCGTCGCCCCGCGCGGGCGGCGCTTCGCTGCATCCCGTATCCCCGGTCGTGGCCGCCACGTCCGGGGATACGTGCGTCTGGAGCCACGATTCCTGCCGGCCGTCGCCGTCGCGGTCGCTTCGCCGTGCGCGCCCCCGCATAATCGCGGCATGACCGTCCTGCGATTCGAAAACGTCAGCAAGCAGTACCCCGGGGGGCACCAGGCGCTGGTCGATGTCAGCTTCGGCGTGGACGAGGGCGAGATGCTGTTCGTCACCGGCCATTCCGGCGCCGGCAAGAGCACCCTGCTCAAGCTCATCCACCTGTCCGAACGCCCCACCCGCGGCGCGGTGCTGCTGGGCGAGCGCAACCTGCAGCGCGTGCGTGGCGGCAAGGTCGCCCTGCACCGGCGCCAGGTCGGCGTGGTCTACCAGGACCACCGCCTGCTGACCGACCGCACCGTCGGCGAGAACGTGGCCCTGCCGCTGATCCTGCGCGGCCCCCGCCGCGCCGAGATCGGCAAGCGGGTGCGCTCGGTGCTCGAACGCATGGGCCTGGGCCACCGCGAGAAGGCGTTGCCGACCCAGCTGTCGGCCGGCGAGCAGCAGCGCGTGGGCATCGCCCGGGCGATCATCGCCGAGCCGCCGCTGCTGGTGGCCGACGAACCGACCGGCAACCTCGACCCGACCCTCGCCGCGGAGATCATGGCCCTGTTCGCCGGGCTGCCCGAGCGCGGCACCAGCGTGCTGGTGGTCAGCCACGACCTGGCCCTGCTCAAGCGCATGCGCAAGCGGGTGCTGGTGCTGGACCACGGTCGCCTGGTCGACGACATCTCGCCGAAGGACCTGGCCGAATGAGCACCGCGAAGAAGGCGACCGCCCCCTCCGCGCCCTCGCGCCTGCGCGTGTGGTTCGACCAGCACCTGCACAGCCTGGCCTTCAGCGCCGGCCGCGCCGCGGGCAAGCCCTGGGCGACCCTGCTGACCGTGGCGGTCATGGGCCTGGCCCTGGCGCTGCCGCTGGGCCTGTCGATCGTGATGGACAACCTGCGCCACTTCGCCGGCAGCGTGCAGCAGTCGCGCGAGATCAACGTGTTCCTGAAGCAGGACGTGGCCATGCCGGCGGCGTCCATGCTGGCCGGGCAGCTGCGCGGCCGCGCCGGGGTGGCCGCGGTCGAGTTGCGCAGCCCCGAGCAGGGCCTGGCCGAGCTGCGCGAAGCCGGCCTGGGCGAGGCGATCGACGCGCTGGGCGACAACCCGCTGCCGGCACTGCTGGTGGTCACCCCCGCCGCGGAGGCCGACGAGGCCCGGCTGGCGGCCGAGCTGGAGGCGCTGCCGCAGGCCGACCTGGTGCAGCACGACGCGCTCTGGCGGCAGCGCCTGGATGCCTGGCTGCGCTTCGGCCAGCGCGTGGTCCAGGTGCTGTCGGTGCTGCTGGGCCTGGGCGCGCTGCTGGTGGTCGGCAACACCGTGCGCCTGGACATCCAGTCGCGGCGCGAGGAGATCGGCGTGCTGCAGCTGCTGGGCGCCAGCGACGGCTTCATCCGCCGCCCGTTCCTGTACCTGGGCGCCTGGTACGGCCTGGGCGCCGGGGTGCTCGCGCTGGGCCTGATCGCCGCCGCCGGCGCCGCCCTGGGCGGGCCGCTGGCCGCGCTCAGCCAGAGCTACGGCAGCCGTTTCGCGCTGCAGGGACTGGATGCCTTCCACTCCGCGATGGTATTGGTGGGCACCGTCCTGCTGGGGTGGCTGGGGGCCTGGGCGGTCACCGGCCATTTCCTGCGCCAGACCCGTCCCACGGAGACCTGATGGCCTCGCACGACCTGAAATACCTGATCCGCGACAACCCCAGGGTGATGGTCGCCGATGGTTCCAAGCTGGTACGCAAGCTGATTGCCGACGTGCTGGTGCGCGAACTGCCGGGCGTTGAAGTGGTGGGCTGTTCCAGCATCGAGGAGGCGCGCGAGGCGCTGGAGGCCGGCCCGGTCGACCTGGTGACCACCGCGCTGTCGCTGCCGGACGGCGACGGCATGGAGCTGGCGCGCAGCGTGCGCGCCGCGGCCCAGGCCTACGTGCCGATCATCGTGGTCTCCGGCGACGCCCAGCAGCACCTGGTCGAGCGCCGCTTCACCGAATACGTCACCGACTACTTCGACAAGTCGCTGGGCCACGAGGCCCTGGTCGAGTTCATCCGCGGCTACGTGCAGCCGCAGCCGATCGCCGGCGCGCGCGTGCTCTACATCGAGGACAGCCGGGTGGTGGCCGAGGCCACCAAGCGCATGCTCGAGCGCCAGCAGCTGGAGGTGGTGCACGTGCTCACCGCCGAGGAGGCGTTCGCGCTGCTGACCGCCGAGTCGCTGGGCCGGGTGCCGCGCATCGACCTGGTGCTGACCGACGTGACCCTCAAGGGCGAGCTGAGCGGCCGCGACGTGGTCGAGCGCATCCGCATCGACTTCGACTACGGCAAGCGCCGCCTGCCGGTGCTGGTCATGACCGGCGATGCCAACCGCCACAACCAGTCCGAGCTGCTGCGCGCCGGCGCCAACGACCTGGTGCAGAAGCCGATCGAGGAACGCCTGCTGGTCACCAAGGTGCTGTTCCAGCTGCGCCTGGCGCGGCTGGAAGACCGCTAGCGGCGCGCCGCGCGGCAGGAGATGCAGTCCCCCATGGCCGACGAACCCGTCATCCGCCTCGAGCCGTCCTGGAAGGCGCGCATCGGCGACTGGCTGCTGCGCCCGGAGATGCGCGAGCTGTCGGCGTTCCTGCGCCAGCGCAAGGCCGCCGGGGTGCAGGTGTATCCGCCCGGGCCACGCCTGTTCGCCGCGTTCGACGCCACCCCGTTCGACCAGGTCAAGGTGGTGATCCTGGGCCAGGATCCGTACCACGGCCCGGGCCAGGCCCATGGCCTGTGCTTCTCGGTGCTGCCGGGGGTGCCGGTGCCGCCGTCGCTGGAGAACATCTTCAAGGAGATCGGCGACGAGCTGGGGCTGCCGCGCCCGGACCACGGCTGCCTGCTGCCCTGGGCGCGGCGCGGGGTGCTGCTGCTCAACGCCGTGCTGTCGGTGGAACAGGGCCGTGCCGGCTCGCACCAGGGCAAGGGCTGGGAAGGCTTCACCGACCACGCCATCGAGACCCTGGCGCGCGAGCGCGAGGGCCTGGTGTTCATGCTCTGGGGCAGCTACGCCCAGGCCAAGGGCCGGATCATCGATTCCCGCCGCCACCGGGTGCTGAAGGCCCCGCACCCCTCGCCGCTGTCGGCCTATCGCGGCTTCTTCGGCTGCGGCCACTTCGCCGCGGCCAACGAGTATCTGGTCCGCCGCGGCCAGGCACCGGTGGACTGGTCGCTGCCGCCGCGGGCCGAGGTCGAGGTCATGCTGCGGGCCGAAAAGTCATCAGTAGAACAATAAGTATTCCATTGGCGGGTTTATCCCGCCGGGGAAAGCAATCATGCTGGCCGCCATCCGGAGCCCCGCTTTCCCCGCGGGGCATCCCCACGAGGCCGCCATGCACCATCTATACGCACTGCTCGCGCGCATCGCCCTGGCCCTGGTGCTGGGCGGCGAGGCCTGGGCCATGCTGGCCGATGCCGGCGCCCTGGCGGGGCTGGCCGGCCTGGCTGCCGCCTTGGCGCTGCTGGCCGGCGCCTGGACCCGGCCGGCGGCGCTGGCGCTGGCCGTCCTCGTGCTGGCGCCGGCCCTGGGCGTGCCCGCCCCGGGCGAACCGCAACAGGTGATCGAGCTGGCGCGCAGCCTGTTCCTGGGCGGCGGCCTGGTGCTGCTGGCGGCGCACGGCGCCGGCGATTTCAGCTTCGATGCCTGGCGCCGCGCCCGCGCCAGCCAGGCCCATCCTTCCCGCCTGCACCCCGGAGGTGCCCATTGATCACCCTGCGCCCGGCCCGCGAACGCGGCCACGCCAACCACGGTTGGCTGGACTCCTGGCACAGCTTCTCCTTCGCCGGCTATTTCGACCCCGAGCACGTGCACTGGGGCCCGCTGCGGGTGATCAACGAGGACCGGGTCGCCGGCGGCCAGGGCTTCGGCACCCACGGCCACCGCGACATGGAGATCATCAGCTACGTGCTGGAGGGCGCGCTGGTGCATCGCGACTCGATGGGCAACGTCGAGCGCATCCTCCCGGGCGAGGTCCAGCGCATGAGCGCCGGCACCGGGGTCACCCACTCCGAGTTCAACCCGGACCCGGAGCGGACCACCCACTTCCTGCAGATCTGGATCCTGCCCGAGCGCACCGGGATCGCCCCCGGCTACGAGCAGAAGCGCTTCGCCCCGGAGGAGAAGCGTGGCCGCCTGCGCCTGCTGGTGTCCCCGGACGGGGCCGAAGGCTCGCTGCGCATGCACCAGGACGCGCGCCTGTACGCGGGCCTGTTCGACGGCGCCGAGCAGGCGCGGCTGGCCCTGGCCCCCGGGCGGCTGGCCTACGTCCACCTGCTTCGCGGCGCCGCCACCGTCAATGGCCAGCGCCTGGCCGCCGGCGACGCCCTGCGCTACCGCGACGAGGCGGAGGTCCGGATCGAGGCCGGCGAGGGCGCCGAGGTCCTGGTGTTCGACCTGCCACCGCTGCCGTCGGAGTGAGACCGGGGTCGCATCCGGGGAACTCACGGCCCCGTGGCGGAGTCTGGGGCATGCTTCCCGGCTCGTCCAAGTGCCTGTTTTCCTTGCGATTCGCTGAACGGAATCGTTCCACCACCGCAATGCTGGGGAACCAGTCCCGGCGTTAGCAGTCCAACCCCCCGATTGCTAAGATGCCTGCCATGACCCAGACCATCCGTTCCACCGCGCTCGTCGCCAACAACCTGCCGGTTCCCAGCCCGCTCGGCTCGCTCGACGCCTACATCAGCGCCGTGCACCAGATCCCGGTGCTGAGCGTGGAGCAGGAACAGGCGCTGGCGCGCCGCTACCGCGACCAGAACGACCTGGATGCCGCGCGCGAACTGGTGCATTCGCACCTGCGCTTCGTGGTGCACGTCGCCCGCGGCTACAACGGCTATGGCCTGCAGCTGGGCGACCTGATCCAGGAAGGCAACATCGGCCTGATGAAGGCGGTCAAGCGCTTCGACCCCGACCTGGGCGTGCGCCTGGTCAGCTTCGCCGTGCACTGGATCCGCGCCGAGATCCACGAGTTCATCCTCAAGAACTGGCGCATCGTGAAGGTCGCCACGACCAAGGCCCAGCGCAAGCTGTTCTTCAACCTGCGCAAGGCCAAGACCCGCCTGGGCTGGATGAACGCCGCCGAGGTCAGCGCGGTGGCGAAGGACCTCAACGTCTCCGAGCGCGAGGTGCTGGAGATGGAGGCGCGCCTGTCCGGCCGCGACATCGGCTTCGACGCGCCCGTCGACGAGGACGAGGACCACGCCCTGCCGTCGCCGGCCGCCTACCTGGTGGCGCACGACGAGGATCCCTCGCAGGCCTACGAGCGCGAGGACAGCGAAGGCCACCAGCTGGAACTGCTGCGCGAGGGCCTGGCCAACCTCGACGCGCGTTCGCGCGACATCATCGCCCGCCGCTGGCTGGACGACGAGAACAAGGTGACCCTGCAGGAGCTGGCCGACGAGTACGGCGTGTCCGCCGAGCGCATCCGCCAGATCGAGGCCAACGCCATGAAGAAGATGCGCGCGCTGCTGGCGGCCTGAAGCCGCCAACCAGCGCGCCACGCCGACGGCCCGGGTTTCCCCGGGCCGTTTTGTTTGCGCGGCGCCGGCATGACACCGCCGCCGGCCGCTGCGATGCTTCCCCTGGATCCCGGGACCTGACACGCCGTGAGCCTGCTCCTGCTGCTGTTCGACCTGCTCGGCACCTTCGTGTTCGCCCTCAGCGGCGGCACCCTCGCGGTGCGCTACCGCCTGGACGTGTTCGGCGTGCTGGTGCTGTCCTGCGCCGCGGCGGTGTCCGGCGGCCTGGCGCGCGACGTGTTGATTGGCGCACAGCCACCGGCGGCGCTGGCCGACTGGCGCTACCTGGCCGTGGCGATGCTTGCCGGCGTGGTGACGTTCTACCGCCACCAGGCCATCGAGCGCATGCGCAACCCGGTGCAGGTGTTCGATGGCGCCGGCCTGGCCCTGTTCGCGGTGCTGGGTACCAGCAAGGCACTGGACTACGGGCTCTCGCCATTTGCCGCGACCCTGCTGGGCATGCTCAGCGGCATCGGCGGCGGCGTGGCCCGCGACGTGCTGGTGGCGCGCATCCCGGTGGTGCTCAAGGCCGAGCTGTACGCGGTGGCGGCCCTGGCCGGCGGCGGCGTGGTCGCGCTGGCCGATGTGTTCGACCTGCCGCGTACGCCGGCGATGGCGGTGGGCGCGCTGGTCTGCTTCGGCCTGCGCTACATGGCCATCCGCCACGGCTGGCATCTGCCGGCGGCGCACCTGCCCGACGACCGCGGCTGAGGAGGAACGCTACGGCGGCGGTGGCGCGCCGGGTTCGCCGCCAGGCTCGCGGCCGAGGATGATCCGCGCCGCGCGCTGGTGGCTCCAGTAGGCCCAGGCCCAGTTGAGCAGCACCACCAGGCGGTTGCGGAAGCCGATCAGGAAGAACACGTGCGCGGCCAGCCAGAACCACCAGGCCAGCACGCCCGACAGCCGCAGGCCGTGGATGTCGACTACCGCGGCCATGCGCCCGATCGTGGCCAGGTTGCCGAAGTCGCGGTAGCGGAACGGCCGCGCGGGCACGCCCTGCAGCCGCGCCTGGATCGCGCGGGCGACATGCCGGCCCATCTGCTTGGCCGCCGGCGCCACGCCCGGTACCGGCGAACCGTCGGCCTGTTTCACCGCGGCCAGGTCGCCGGCCACGAAGATCTCCGGATGGCCCGGTACCGACAGGTCCGGCCCGACCGGCACGCGCCCGGCGCGATCCAGCGGCACGCCCAGCGAGCGCGCCAGCGGCGAAGCGGCCACGCCGGCGGCCCAGACGATGGTGCGTGAACGCACGTAGGTGTCGCCCAGCCGGTAGCCGCCGGCGTCGATACCGGTCACCGGCACGCCGGTGCTGACTTCCACGCCCAGCTTCTCCAGCTGGCGCCGCGCCTTCTGCGAAAGCGCCTCGGGGAAAGAGGCGAGCACGCGCGGTCCGGCCTCGATCAGGCGCACGCGCGCGCTGGCCGGATCGATGTTGCGGAACTGGTCGCGCAGGGTATGGCGCGCGATCTCGGCCAGGGTGCCGGCCAGCTCCACCCCGGTCGGCCCTCCGCCGACGATGGCGAATTCCAGCCAGGCCGCGCGCTCGGCCGGATCGTCGCAGGCCTCGGCGCGCTCGAACGCCAGCAGCAGCTTGCGCCGCAGTTCCAGCGCATCGTCCAGCGACTTCAGGCCCGGCGCGTGCCTGGCCCACTGTTCGTTGCCGAAGTAGGCGTGGGTCGCGCCGGTGGCCAGCAGCAGGTAGTCGTATTGCAACCGGGTTCCATCGGCGAGGGCGACGCAGCGCGCCTGCGGATCGATCGCGTTGGCCTCGGCCAGGCGGATCTCCACGTTGCGCTGGCGGCGCAGGATATGGCGCAGCGGCGCGGCGATATCCGGTGCCGAGAGTCCCGCCGTCGCCACCTGGTACAGCAGCGGCTGGAACAGGTGGTGGTTGCTGCGGTCGACCAGGGTGATGCGCAGCGGCGCCCGGGCCAGCGCGCGGGTGGCCCAGAGCCCGGCGAAGCCGCCTCCGATCACGACCAGATGGGGGCGATCGGGAGGGGCTGCGCTCATGGGGGCTCCGGTGGGGTGGGCCGTCAGGCGGGATCCTGGTCGATGCGCGAATGCCGCCGGGTATCGGGCATCCACAGGTACACCAGCAGCGAGCATGCAATGCAGGCGGTGACGTACCAGTAGAAGCCGCGCTCGATGCCGTGCTGCTTGAACCACAGGGCGATGTATTCGGCGCTGCCGCCGAAGATCGCCACGGTCAGCGCGTAGGGCAGGCCCACGCCCAGGGCGCGGACCTCCACCGGGAACAGCTCGGCCTTCACCACCGCATTGATCGCGGTGTAGCCGCTGACCACCGCCAGCGCCAGCAGTACCAGCCAGAACGCCTCGCCGGCGGTCTGCACCGTCTGCAGGCGGTCGAGGATCGGCACGGTGAGCAGGGTGCCGAGCACGCCGAAGGCGATCAGCACCGGGCGCCGGCCGATGCGGTCGGACAGCGCGCCCACCAGCGGCTGCAGCAGCATGTACACGAACAGCGTGCCGGCGTTGACCCGCGCCGCGCTCTCGCTGGAAAGCCCGGCGCTGTTGACCAGGAACTTGTGCACGTAGGTCGTGTACGTATAGAAGGCCAGGGTGCCGCCCATGGTCAGGCCGACCACGCTCAGCAGCGCACGCGGGTGCCGCAGCAGCAGGCGCAGCGTGCCCTGGCGGCGCTGGTGCGCCGGCGAGCCGTCGGCCTCGCTGCGCACGAACGACTCGGTCTCGAGCATGGTCCGCCGCAGCCATAGCGCCGCCAGCGCGGCCAGGGCACCGATCGCGAACGGGATGCGCCAGCCCCAAGCGCGCAGCTGCTCCGCGTCGAGCAGCTGCTGCAGGGAAAGCAGCACGCCCAGTGCCAGCAGGTGGCCCAGCACCAGGGTCACGTACTGGAAGCTGGACCAGAAGCCGCGGTGCTCGCGGCTGGCCATCTCGCTGAGGTAGGTGGCCGAGGTGCCATACTCGCCGCCGACCGAAAGGCCCTGCAGCAGCCGCGCCAGCACCAGCAGCACCGGCGCGGCGATGCCGATGCTGGCGTAGCCAGGGGTCAGCGCGATCAGCAGCGAGCCGCTGCACATCATCCATACCGAAAGCAGCAGCGCGGCCTTGCGCCCGTGGCGGTCGGCGTAGCGTCCCAGCAGCCAGCCGCCCAGCGGCCGCATCAGGAAGCCGACCGCGAAGATCGCCGCGGTCTTCAGCAGCTGGCTGGTGCGGTCGCCGCCGGGGAAGAACACCTCGGCGAAGTACAGCGAGAACGCCGCGTAGACGTACCAGTCGTACCACTCCACCAGGTTGCCGACCGAGCCGCTGAAGATGCTGCGCAGGCGCCGGGCGGGGGTGAGTTCGCGGGTCGCGGCCATGGGCGGATGATGGCACGGCGGGCGCCGCGTTGGCGGCGCGGCGATCCCCCCTGTGCCAGACTGCCGCCGGTCCACATCGAGGCGCCGCCATGGCCGAACCGGAAAAACGCATTGCCCTGCTGATCGACGCCGACAACGCGCCGGCCTCGAAGATCGACCTGGTCCTGGCCGAGGTGGCGCGCCACGGCGTGGCCAACGTGCGCCGCGCCTACGGCAACTGGAAGAGCCCCAACCTCAAAAGCTGGGAAGCGGTGCTGCACGAGTACGCGATCCGGCCGATCCAGCAGTTCGCCTATTCCAGCGGCAAGAACGCCTCGGACATGGCCATGGTGATCGACGCCATGGACCTGCTGTACGCGCGCAACCTCGACGGCTTCGCCATCGTCTCCAGCGATGCCGACTTCACCCCGCTGGTGATGCGCCTGCTGACCGACGGCATGAAGGTCTACGGCTTCGGCGAGAAGAAGACGCCGATGCCCTTCGTCAACGCCTGCTCAAAGTTCACCTACGTCGAGGCCCTGGGCACGCCGGCCGCCGACAACGGCCAGGCCAGCACCACCGCGCCGAAGGACCCGCAGGAACTGCGCAACGACGCGCGCCTGGTGCAGATGCTGCGCAGCGCGGTGGATGCCGGCAGTGGCGACGACGGCTGGACCCGGCTGGACGTGGTCGGCAGCCAGATCGGCAACCAGGCCTCGTTCGACCCGCGCAACTACGGCTACCGCAAGCTCTCGGACCTGGTGAAGGCCACCGGCCTGTTCGAGATGCGCGAGGAGGGCAAGACCCTGTGGGTGCGCGACAAGCCCCGCCGCCGGGCCCCGGCCCGGAAGAAGGCCGGCTGAGCCGGCGCCGCGCTCAGTACAGGTCCACCGGGTCCACGTCCAGCGACCAGCGTGCGCGACGCGCTTCCGGCAGCGCATACAGCGCCGGCAGCGCGGCATCCAGGCAGGCATGCAGGGCGCCGCGCCGCGCCGAGGACACCAGCAGCTGCATGCGGTAATGGCCGGCGCGGCGCGCCATCGGCGCGGTGATCGGACCGTGCAGCTCGACCTCCGGGGCCTTGCCGCCGGCGAACGCGGCGTCCTCCAGCACGTGCCGCGCCGCGCGCAGGAACGCGCTGGCGGCCTCGACCTGGCCGGCCTCGGCGCGCAGCATCGCCAGGTGCGCATAGGGCGGGAACGCCGCGGCCTCGCGCTGGACCAGCTCGGCCGCGGCGAAGGATTCGTAGCCGCCGTTGATCAGCGCGTGCAGCAGCGGATGGTCGGGGTGGTGGGTCTGCCACCACACCTCGCCGGGCTTGCGCGCACGGCCCGCGCGGCCGGCGACCTGCACCAGCAGCTGGGCCAGCTTCTCGCCGCCGCGGAAGTCGGAGGAGAACAGGCCCTCGTCCACGCCGACCACCACCACCCGGGTGAGGTTGGGCAGGTCGTGGCCCTTGGCCAGGATCTGGGTGCCGACCAGGATGCCGGGCTTGTCGCCCAGTTCGGCCAGCAGCTTCTGCAGGCCGTCGCGGCGCGCGGTGGTGCCGCGGTCGATGCGCAGCACCGGCCAGCCGGCGAAGCGTTCGGCCAGCAGCTCCTCCAGGCGCTCGGTGCCCACGCCCTGCGGCTGCAGCGCCAGGCTGGCGCAGTCCGGGCAGGCCAGCGGGCGCGACTGGCGGTGGCCGCAGTGGTGGCAGACCAGGCGCCCGCCGCCGGCGTGCACGGTCATTGGCGTGGACTGCACCTCGGTACTGCAGCGCGGGCAGTGCGCGCTCCAGCCGCAGTCGTGGCACAGCAGCACCGGGGCGTAGCCGCGACGGTTCTTGAATACCAGCACCTGGCCGCCGTCCTTGAGCGCGGCCTCGACCATCTGCAGGGTCTCCGGCGCCAGCCCGGCCTGCAGCGGGCGCTTGCGCACGTCGAGGATGCGCACGGCCGGCGGGCGCGCATCGCCGGCGCGGCGGCGCAGGCGCAGGTAGCCGTAGCGGCCGGCGCAGGCGTTGTGCAGGGTTTCCAGCGAGGGCGTGGCGCTGCCCAGCAGCACCGGCACGTCCAGTGCCTTGCCGCGCACCAGGGCGAAGTCGCGGGCGTGGTAGCGGATACCGTCCTGCTGCTTGTAGCTGCCGTCGTGTTCCTCGTCGACCACGATCAGCCCGGCCTCCGGCAGCGGGGTGAACACCGCCGAGCGGGTGCCGACGATCACCCGCGCCTCGCCGCGCCAGGCCGCCGCCCATACCCGCGCGCGCTCGCCATCGGCCAGGCCCGAGTGCAGCGCGTGCACCGGCACGCCCAGGCGGGCGCGGAAGCGGGCCAGGGTCTGCGGGGTCAGGCCGATTTCCGGGACCAGCACCAGCGCCTGGCGGCCGCGGGCCAGGCATTCGGCGATGGCGTGCAGGTAGACCTCGGTCTTGCCGCTGCCGGTCACGCCTTCCAGCAGCACCGGGCTGAAGCCGCGCGCGGCCCGCAGGGTGGAGATCGCCTCGGCCTGCTCGGGGTTGGGCTCCGGGCCGGGCTGCGGCGCCGGGGCCATGGCGCTGGCCGGTACCGCGACCCGTTCCACCAGGCCGCGCTTGAGCAGCCCGCGCGCGGCCTCGCGCCAGCCGTCGATCTCCAGTGCCAGGCGGTCCTCGTCCACCGGGCCGTCCTGCAGCAGGGCGGCCAGCCGTTGCGGGCGGGTGCCGCGGCGCAGGCCGGCACTGGCGGTGCGCCCGGCCTCGGTCAGCTGCCAGGCCCAGGCATGGGTGTCCGGCAGCGGCTCGCCGCTGCGCAGCGCGCTGGGCAGGGCGGTGGCCAGGACCTCCCCCAGCGGGGCATGGGTGTAGCGCGCCAGCCAGCGCAGGGAGTCCAGTAGCTCGCCCTGCAGCAGCGGCTCGGGGTCGAGCACGGCCAGGGCCTGGCGCAGGCCGTCGCCGACCTCGGCCGGCCCGACCGCGGCCACCACCCCGACCAGCTCGCGCTGGCCGAACGGCACCCGTACCCGCCGGCCCACGTCGCCGGCGCCGGCGACCGTTCCCGCCGGGGGCAGGTAGTCGAACAGGCGCGGCAGGGGTACCGGCAAGGCGACCCGGAGGCAGTCTGCCGTGGGAGCGGGGAGGGACATGGCGGAAGTCTAAGCGGCCGGGCCGGGTCCCGGTTTGCTGCCCTGCGGCGGATTGCTAGCGTTACCTTTCTAAAGGCTACGTAACTCACCGCCCTGACAGGGGAAACGCCGTTATCCACACGAGCTGTGGATAACCTTGTGCATGAGGCTCTGGCTTCACGCCGCAAATGCGGCCAGAACGGGCACTCGCTCAGGTTGGTCAAAAAAACGCCATCTGAAAAAGTGCTTGTAAATCATGGGTTTGGCCGTGGAACAAAGGTGAAGGTTTGCGGTGCGTCATATCGCCTTGACACGCAAGCCTGTGCGCGCTTGCGCTGTGCACAACCGATCCGGCGCAGGCCGCATAAACACTGGGGGGAGCGCCTGATCGGGCATCCGTCAAGGCGCCATGGCGCGGCCGGGGCGCATATCATCGCGGGCCTGTCGACGCTCCACGGGATCAGAATTGCACCCCCACACCGACGTACCGCCGGCGCTGGCCGCCTTTCTCCGGGGCAGCGAACGCCGCGCATGGGTGTTCCTGTGGCTGCAGGGCGGTGACCCGGACGCGGCCGACCACGCCCTGGCCGGTGCCAGCCGCACGTTTAAGGCCGAGGCCGGGCAGTTGCCGATGGCCGAGTGGCCCGCCCGCTTCTGGCGCTTGCTGGCGACCTGCCCGCTGGAAGCCGGCCCCGGCCACTGGCCGGGTGAACTGGAGGTGCTGGCCGGCCCGGCCCCGGCCGACCGCCGCGCCCTGCTGCTGCGCCTGGCCGGCGGCCTGGACGAGGAGCCGGCCGCCGACGCGCTGGGCATCCCGCTGGAGACCTATCGCGAGCGCCTGGCCGCGGCCTGCCCGCGCGATGCCGCCGGCGAGGTGGACGTGGCCGCCTGGCACCGCCTGGCCCAGGCCATCCAGCACGCCGCGCGCGAACTGCCGGAGAGCCGGCTGGAGCGCATCGCCGCCCTGCGCCAGACCGCGCTCGCCGGCGCGGGCAGCCCGGAGGCCCCGGCCGCCGCGTCGCCCGAGCGCCCGGCGCCGCGGCGTGCCCGGCGTCGGTCGCGGTGGTGGCCGGCGCTGCTGCTCGTGCTGCTGGCCCTGCTGGCCGGTGCCGCGCTGTGGTGGTGGCGACAGCCGGGATCGCCGTTGCCGCCGGCCGCGGACGCCGACGGCGGGCCCGCGGTGGATGACCTGCGGGTGCACGATCCC
>NZ_ALIP01000017.1:0-2400 GCF_000283075.1 Pseudoxanthomonas sp. GW2 | reverse complement strand
GGCCCCCGGCGCGGCCCGCGGCAGGGTGGCGCGGTGACGCCACCCCGCCGCGTCACCGGGCGGCCGATTCGCGCATGACCATGGCCGCCTCGACCATCCTGCGCAGCGCCAGGTCCGTTTCCTCCCAGCCGCGTGTCTTCAGCCCGCAGTCCGGGTTCACCCACAGCTGGTCCGGCGCCAGCACCTCCCGCGCCTTGCCGAGCAGTTCCACCATCTCGGCGGTGGTGGGGATGCGCGGGGAGTGGATGTCGTACACGCCCGGGCCGATCTGGTTGGGGTAGCGGAACCTGGCGAAGGCATCCAGCAGCTCCATCCGCGAGCGCGAGGTCTCGATCGAGATCACGTCCGCGTCCATCGCCGCCACCGCCTGGATGATGTCGTTGAATTCGGCGTAGCACATGTGGGTGTGGATCTGGGTGGCATCGTCCACCCCGGACGCGCACAGGCGGAAGCATTCGACCGCCCATTCCAGGTAGGCGTCCCAGTGCGCGCGCCGCAGTGGCAGCCCCTCGCGCAGGGCCGGTTCGTCGATCTGGATCACCCGGATGCCGGCCGCCTCCAGGTCCAGGACTTCGTCGCGCAGGGCCAGTGCGATCTGCCTGCAGGTGTCCGCGCGCGGCTGGTCGTCGCGCACGAACGACCACTGCATCAGGGTCACCGGGCCGGTGAGCATGCCCTTGACCGGGCGCGAGGTCAGCGACTGGGCGTACCGCGCCCAGCGCACCGTCATCGGCGCCGGCCGCGCCACGTCACCGAAGATCACCGGGGGTTTCACGCAACGGCTGCCGTAGCTCTGCACCCAGCCCCGCCTGGTGAACGCGAAGCCGTCCAGCTGTTCGCCGAAATACTCGACCATGTCGTTGCGCTCGAACTCGCCGTGGACCAGGACGTCGATCCCGACCTGCTCCTGGAAGCGCACGCACTGTTCGGTCTGCGCCTCCAGGAACGCCTCATAGGCCGCCCCCTCCAGCTTGCCCGACTTGAACTTCGCCCGCGCCTCGCGCACCTGGCGGGTCTGCGGGAAGGAGCCGATGGTCGTGGTCGGGTACGGCGGCAATGCCAGGGCCGCCTGCTGGGCCTGGCGGCGCGCCGGGTAGGGCGAGCCACGTTGTGCCAGGGCCGGGCTGATCGTGGCCAGGCGCTGCGCCACCTCCGGCCGGTGCACGCGCGTGGAGGCGCGGCGCGAGGCGTGGCGCAGGCGTGCGTCCTCCAGCGCGGCCTCGGCACCGGGGTGGCCATCCAGGGCATCGGCCAGCACCCGGATCTCGCCGAGCTTCTGCTTGGCGAAGGACAGCCAGGAGCGCAGTTCCGGATCCAGGCCGTTCTCGGCGTCCAGGTCCACCGGCACGTGCAGCAGCGAACACGACGGCGCCAGGCACACGTTGTCCGCGCCGAGCCGGGTGCGCGCGTACCGCGCCAGCAGCAGCGCGTTGTCCAGGCGCGTGCGCCATACGTTGCGCCCGTCCACCAGGCCCAGCGACAGCATGCGCCCGGGCGGCAGCGCATCCAGCGCCGCTTCCAGCTGCTCGGGGGCGCGGACCAGGTCCAGGTGCAGGCCGTCCACCGGCAGCGATGCGGCCAGCTGCAGGTTGTCGCCGAGCGCGCCGAAGTAGGAGGCGAGCATCAGTTTCGGCCGGGGGCCGGCTGCCAGAGCCGCATAGGCCCGGCGGCAGGCGTCGCGAACCGGCTCCGGCAGGTCCAGCACCAGCGCCGGCTCGTCGACCTGGACCCAGCCCGCGCCCGCCGCGTGCAGTTTCTCCAGCAGCTGCACATAGGCCGGGACCAGCCGGTCCAGCAGCGCGAAGCGGTCGCTGCCGTCGACCGTCTTGGACAGCCACAGGAAGGTGACCGGCCCGATCAGGACCGGCCGGGTCTCGATGCCGAGCCTGCGCGCCTCCAGGTACTGCGCCACCGGCGTGTCGCCGCGCAGGGCGAAGTCCTGGCCGGCCTCCAGCTCGGGCACGAGGTAGTGGTAGTTGGTGTCGAACCACTTGGTCATCTCCAGCGCGTGCAGGTCGATGCCCGGGCGCTGCAGTCCGCGCGCCATGGCGAAGTAGCCGGCCAGCGGTGCCGCCTCGACCACGGCGCGGTAGCGCCGGGGGATCGCGTCGAACAGCAACGCCGTGTCCAGGACCTGGTCGTACAGCGAGAAGTCGTTGGAGGGTGGCAGGTCGATGCCGGCCTCCCGTTGCAGCCGCCAGTGGCGGGCGCGCAGCTCCCGCGCGGTGTCGAGCAGTTGCGTGGCGGGCAGCTCGCCGCGCCAGTGGGCTTCCAGGGCCCGCTTCAGTTCGCGGCGTGGCCCGATGCGGGGAAAGCCGAGGTTGGTGGTCAGTGTCATCGATGTGATTCCTCATGCGTGGACGATGAGGAACGAAGGACCGGCGGCGTGCGCGGCTGGAC
>NZ_ALIP01000016.1:0-24406 GCF_000283075.1 Pseudoxanthomonas sp. GW2 | reverse complement strand
CGCCGCGGGTACGCAGCGGCGACCTGGCCGCGATCGGCTACACCTCCGGCAGCACCGGCCGCCCGCAGGCGCATGCCAAGACCTGGGCCGGCTTCGCCACCGGCACCGCGCAGAACCTGGCGGCACTGGCCGACCTGTGGGGCGGGCGCCAGCCGCAGGTGGTGGCCACGGTGCCGCCGCAACACATGTACGGCATGGAGATGAGCGTGCTGCTGCCGCTGCTGGGCGGCGCGGCGGTGCATGCCGGCCGCCCGCTGCTGCCGGCGGACGTGGCCGAGGCGCTGGAACAGGCCTGCGGCCCGCGCATCCTGGTGACCACCCCGGTACACCTGCGCGCGCTGCTGCGCTCGGGCGTGGCGTTGCCGGCGCTGGCCGGGATCGTCTCGGCGACCGCGCCGCTGCCGCAGGAACTGGCGGCCGAGGCCGAGGACCGCTACGGCGCCGAGGTGCGCGAGGTGTTCGGCTCCACCGAGACCTGTGTGTTCGCGCGCCGCCGCACCGCGCGCGACCCGCTGTGGACGCCGCTGCCGGGCGTGCGCCTGGCGCCGCAGCCGGACGGCACCCTGGTGCACGCACCGCACCTGCCGGCGCCGGTGGTGCTGGCCGACATCTTCGAGGTCATGCCCGATGGCCGCTTCCGCCTGTGCGGGCGCCAGGCCGACCTGCTGGAAATCGCCGGCAAGCGCGCCTCGCTGGGCGATCTCACCCGCCGCCTGCTGGCCGTGCCGGGCGTGGAGGACGGCGTGGTGGTGCAGCTGGAGCCGGAGCGCGAGGGCGGGGTGGGGCGGATCGCCGCGCTGGCGGTGGCCCCCGGCCTGGCGCCGGCGGACATCGTCGCCGCGCTGCGCGCCACGGTCGACCCGGTGTTCCTGCCGCGCAAGGTGCGCCTGCTGCCGGCGCTGCCGCGCAACGCCACCGGCAAGCTGTGCCGCGAGTCGGTGCTGGAGGCGCTGGCCGGCCCGGGTGCCCGGGTCGTCGGGTCCGGCTCAGGCAACGCGGCCTAGAATCGCCCCGCAATCCCGTCCGCTCCCGTAGTCCCGCCGTGAACCAGCCTGCTTCCCGTCGTTCCCGCCCGCGCCGCTGGCGCCTGCTGCTGCCGCTGCTGGCCGGCGTGCTGCTGGCGGCCTGCGGTGGCGACAACACCCGCCCGACCCCGCCGCAGCCGGTGGCGCCGGTCGTGCCCGACCCGGTGCTGCCGCCGCCGAAGATCGGCCTGGCCCTGGGCGGTGGCGCGGCCAAGGGCTTCGCCCACATCGGCGTGATCAAGATGCTGGAGGCCAACGGCCTGGCCCCGGACGTGGTCGCGGGCACCAGCGCCGGCAGCGTGGTCGGCGCGCTCTACGCCGGCGGCATGGACCCGTTCCAGCTGCAGGAGAAGGCGGTGGCGCTGGACGAGGCCAAGATCCGCGACGTGCGCCTGTTCTCCGGCGGCCTGATCCAGGGCGTGGCCCTGCAGGACTACGTCAACGCGCAGGTCGGCAAGCGCCCGATCGAGCGCCTGCGCAAGCCGTTCGCCGCGGTCGCCACCCGCCTGGAGACCGGCGAGCGCACCGTGTTCGTGCGTGGCAACACTGGCCAGGCGGTGCGCGCCTCCAGCAGCGTCCCCGGCGTGTTCGAGCCGGTGACCATCGGCCAGTACCAGTACGTGGACGGCGGCGTGGTCAGCCCGGTGCCGGTGGACGCGGCGCGCCAGCTGGGCGCCGACTTCGTCATCGCCGTGGACATTTCCAGCAAGGCCACCGGCAAGCGCCCGGACGGCATGCTGGGCATCGTCAACCAGTCGATCTCGATCATGGGCCAGCGCCTGGGCGAGCAGGAGCTGGCGCGCGCCGACATGGTGATCCGCCCGAACGTGCTCGACTACGGCTCGGCCGACTTCACCCGCCGCAACCAGGCCATCCTCGAGGGCGAGAAGGCCGCGCTGGCGGCGTTGCCGCAGATCCGCGCGGCGCTGGACAAGTTCAAGGCGCAGCGCCTGCAGGCCGCGCGCGCCGAGGCGGCGAAGCGGGCCGCCGCGCAGGCGCCGCAGCTGCCGCCGTGCAAGCCGCGTCCGCGCTTCGGCCTGGGCCGCGACCAGGGTGACTGCATCCCGGCGGCCAACTGAGCGCGCCGGCGCGCGCGGCTACGGCCGCGGCGCGGCGGCGGAGGAATCGTCGGCGTAGACCGCGTCGCGGAAGGCCTTGTGCAGCGGCACCTTGCCGAACGGCAGCCACTGCGCGAACAGCACCGCCGCCAGCTGGTTGGCCGGGTCCACCCAGAACAGGGTATTGGCCACCCCGTCCCAGAAGAACTCACCGACCTCGCCGGAAGCTTCCTCCGCATCGGCCGGCGGTGCCACGCGCACGGCGAAGTCGATGCCGAAGCCGACCTGGCCCTTGCTCGGCAGCCACGAGCGCTCGCCCGGGCCGACCGCGGCCGGCAGCGCGTCGGTCGCCATCAGCCGCACCGTGGCCGGCTGCAGCACCCGCACCCCGTCCAGCTCGCCGCCGCCCAGCAGCATGCGCGCGAAGCGCATGTAGTCGTCGAGGCTGGAGACCAGGCCCCAGCTGCCCGGGGTGAGCCTGCGCTGGCGGCCGTTGAGGGCATAGGCCTGTTCGTCCGGGATGCGGGTCAGCACGCCGTCGTCGCTGCGCCGGTACAGCGCGGCCATGCGCGGCCGGTCCTGCGGACGCAGGGTGTAGCGGGTGTCCTTCATCTTCAGCGGGCCGAACACGTGGCGCTGCAGGTACTGCCCGAACGGCATGCCCGACAGCACCTCGACCAGGCGCGCCTGCACGTCCACCGCCGGCGAGTACAGCCACTGCTCGCCCGGCTGGTACAGCAGCGGCACCCCGGCCATGCGCCGCACGGCTTCCTCCAGGGTGTTGTCGAGGTTGTCCGGATCGGCGGCGCGGTAGTAGCCGCCCACCGGTTCGGGCGCGTCGCCGCCGGCCATGCCCGCGGTGTGGCGCAGCAGGTCGCGGATCGTGATCGGCCGCCGCGGCTCCAGCAGCAGCGGTTGGCCCTGGGCATCGGTGCCGCCGTAGACCCGGGTCGCGGCGAACTCGGGCAGGTAGCGCGCGACCGGGTCGTCCAGGCCGAAGCGGCCCTGCTCGTACAGCTGCATCAGGGCCACGCCGGTGACCGGCTTGGTCATCGAGAAGATCTGCACCAGGGTGTCGCGCGCCATCGGTCGCGCGGCCTCGCGGTCGGCCAGGCCGAAGGCGCCGAAGTAGGCCTCGCGCCCGTCCTGCCAGACCAGGGCGGAGACGCCCACGATCTGGCCGGAGTCGACCAGCCCGGAAAGCGCCGCGTCGATGCGCGCCTGGTCGACGCGGGCGACCCCGGCGCGGCCGTCGAAGCCGGGCGGGGTGGCGCCGGCGGCGAAGGCGCAGGCAAGGAGCAGGGCGGACAGGCAGGCGCGCAGGCGCGGCATGGCGATCTCCCGGTGGCGGACGATGCCCGCCATCAGGCCACGCGCACCACCGGGCTGCAACGCCCCGGGGTCGGGTTCAGACCAGCGGCACGCCGTGGGCGCCGTCGATCTCCACCAGCAGTTCGCGGCGGCAGACCTGGGCGTGCAGCAGCAGGCGCGGCACCTGCCGCCCCAGGTGCTGGTCCAGGCGCGCGGCCACCGCCGCGGCGTCCCCGGGGTGGCGCACGTAGGCCTTCAGCGGGGTGGCCGCGTCCGGCGCGGGCGGCAGCGAGGGCCGGATCCGGCGTGCCGAGGCGATCAGCACGCCGATGTTGGCCAGGGTCTCGTCCACCTGGGCTTCGACCGAGCCGGCGTGCTGCGAGGCATGGCCGACGATGGCGGCGGTGCCGGACAGCAGCAGCGGCATGTCGCTGCCGGTGGGCGGCAGCATGGCGCGGGCGAAGCTCGGCGGCTGCGGCCCGTACTGGCGCGGGTAGCGGTAGGCGCTGACCTGGCGCGGATTCTCCAGCGGGGTGCCGGGACCGGCGGCGGCCAGCCAGTACACCTGCAGCACGCGGCGGCCGTCGCAGCGGCCGATTGCGGTGGCGGCCGGCAGGCGGGTGGCGTCGAGCTGGCCGAGGCCGGCGACGCGGCCGACGCAGAAGCGGCGGTAGCGCTCCTCGTCGCCCTCGCCCAGAGTGATGGCGTCCATGTAGTTCCACACCCGCAGCAGGTGGCCGGCGGGGGCGGCGGCGAGGAACGCGCCCATGCACAGGTAGGCCTGGCGCGCGGCGGCCTCGATGTCGCCGCCGTCCGGCTCGGCCACTTCCACGGCGCCGAACAGCAGGCGGCCGTCGCTGGCCCAGGCCACTTCGCCCTGGCGGCCGTGGCTGACCGGGCCGGCGGCGCGCCACACCTCGATCACCGCCTCGTCCTGCAGCGGCTGCAGGGGCACGCGCAGGTAGCGCGGGTCGGCATGCGCCGCCGCGCCGGCGCCGAAGCCGAACACGGCCAGGGTCCGCGGGTCGTCCAGCTGCGCCTGCAGGGTGTGGGCCGGGGCGTAGCCGACCCGCAGGCAGGCGTCGGAACCGGGCAGCGGCAGCGGGCGGCTCACGGCCGGCCTCCCGGCGCGACCACGCCTGCCTCCTCCGCGGGCGCCGTCGGCGCGGTCGGAGGGGCCGTCGGGTCGTTCTCGGTCATGCGCTGGAAACCGGGCATTGCTGGAAGGGCGCACATGATAGCGCGAGGCCCGTCAGGCCCGCGCTTGGGCCTTCGCGGGCTTGCGCGGGAACGGCCAATGCCGGATCGTTGCCGGCCCTGCATGACCGTGGACAAAGCAATGCCGCAGACCGAAGCCGAGCGCGAACTGGCCGAACTCCTGGTGGAGTGCCTCAACCTGGAGGGCGTCGATCCGCACGGGATCGACCCGGAAGCGCCGCTGTTCAACGACGGCCTGGGGCTGGACTCGATCGACGCGCTGGAGTTGTCGCTGGCGGTGGCCAAGCGTTACGGCGTGCAGCTGCGCTCGGACGGCGAGGACAACCACCGCATCTTCGCCTCGCTGCGCGCGCTGGCGGCACATGTGCAGTCCCAGCGCGCCGGCTGAGACCCCGCGCGGCGCCGCGCCGGCCCTGCTGCTGCCGCTGCAGCTGCTGTTGTGCGTGGCCTATCCGTTCCTGGCCCATGCCGCCACCACCCGCGGTGGGCCCTGGGCCAGCTTCGCCCTGGCCGACCTGGTCCTGCTGCTGCTGGCCGCGCCGCTGCTGAGGCGGCGGCTTTGGGCCCTGGCCCTGCTGGGGCTGCTGCTGGCCGGCCTGGCCCGGCTCGACGGCGGCCCCTGGCCGCAGCTGCTGCTGCTTGCACCGCCGGTGCTGTTCACCGGCTGGCTGGCGTGGTGGTTCGCTCGCAGCCTGTGGGGCGGGCGGGTGCCGCTGATCGCGCGCATCGTGCGCGCGCTGCACGAGCGCGCCGGGCAGCCGATGACCGCCGAACTGGAAACCTACGCGCGCCGGCTCACCGTCGGCTGGGCCGGGGTGCTGGCCCTGCTGACCGTGGCCAATGCGCTGCTGGCGCTGTGGGCGGAGCCGGGCGGGGTGCTGCATGCCCTGGGGCGCACGCCGCCGCTGGCGGTTTCGCCGCAGGCCTGGTCCTGGTTCGCCAACCTGCTCAACTACGGCGTGGTCGGCGGCTTCATGCTCGGCGAATTCGCCTGGCGCAAGCGCCGCTTCCCGCGCCAGCCCTACCGCAACGGCCTGGACTTCCTGCGCCAGATGGCGGCCCTGGGGCCGAAGTTCTGGCGCGACCTGCTGGGCTGAGCCGCGGCCGCGGCGGGCTATCCTTTGCCGATGCGTTTCACCATTCCCGCCGATGATCCGTGCCTGGACGGGCATTTCCCCGGGCGCCCGCTGGTGCCCGGCGTGGTCCTGCTCGAGCGCGTGCTGGAGGCGGTGGAAGCCGCCCATGGCACGCAGGGGCCGCTGCAATTGCCGCAGGTGAAGTTCCTGCATCCGCTGCTGCCCGGCGAGGAGGCCGAGGTGGTGCTGGACGGCGCACCGCCGGCCTGGCGCTTCCAGGTGCGCCGCGGCGACACCGTGCTGGCCAGCGGCCAGTTGCGCGCGGAGGCCGGCGATGGCCGCTGAGCCGGGCAAGCCCACGGCGGCGTGGAAGCAGCGCCCGGAGGGCGGCAACCGGGCCATGATCCGGCTGATCCTCGGGATCGCCCGCGGCGGCGGCCGCGGCCTGGCGCGGCTGTGCCTGTACCCGATCGTGGCCTACTTCCTGTGCATGCGTGGCGCCGAGCGCCGCGCCTCGCGCTCCTGGCTGTCGCGGGTGCGCGGCCGCCGCGCCTCGCTGTGGCAGGTGGCGCGGCACATCCACACCTTCTCGGCCACGATCCTGGACCGGGTGTTCCTGCTGGGCGGGCGCATGGAGGTGTTCGACATCGACGTGCATGGCCTGGAGCACCTGGAGGCGTTGCTGGACCAGGGCCGCGGCGCGCTGCTGTTCGGCTCGCACCTGGGCAGCTTCGACGCGCTGCGGGTGCTGTCGCGGCGGCGCCCCGGGCTGCAGGTGCGGATCGTGCTGGACCGCGGCCAGAACCCGGTGCTGACCGAAGTGTTCGATTCGCTGGACCCGGCGCTGGCCGCCGGGGTGATCGACGGCGCCCTGCCCGGACCGGCGATCGCGCTGGAGATCCAGCACGCGCTGCAGCAGGGCGCCCTGGTCGCGCTGCTGGTCGACCGCGTCCATGGCCACGAGGAAACCGTGGCCGTGTCCTTCCTCGGCCACCCGGCGCGGCTGCCGCTGACGCCGTGGCGGCTGGCGCTGGCGCTGCACGCACCGGTGCTGCTGTGCTTCGGCCTGTACCGCGGCGGCAACCGCTACGAACTGTGCTTCGAGCCTTTCCTCGATCCGGTGGCCACGCCGCCGCCGGGGCGCGAAGGGCGCGCGGAGTGGTTGCGGCAACAGGTGGCGGCCTATGCCGCGCGCCTGGAGCACTACGCCCGCGGTGCCGAGTACAACTGGTTCAACTTCTTCGACTTCTGGAACGACGATGACGCATCCCTCCCGACCGGCGCCGCGGCGCCTGCTGCCGGCCCTGCTGCTGGCATGCGCGACCGCGCTGCCGGCAGCCGCTGAGACCGCGCCGGCCCCGGCGGCGATCCTGCGCGCGGTGGCGCAGCCGGCGCCCAGCCACACCGGGTTCGTGGAGGTGCGGCAGTCGGCGATGCTGCGCAAGCCGCTACGCATCGAGGGCCAGTACCGTCGCGAGGCCGACGGCCGCCTGGTGCGCGAGGTGCGGGTGCCGTACGCGGAAACCACCACGCTGGCCGCCGGCGAGGCGGTGATCGAGCGTGCCGGGCGCGCGCCGCGGCGGGTGTCGCTGCAGCAGGTGCCGGAGCTGGAGGCGATCCAGGACGGCTTCGGCGCGCTGCTGGCGGGCGACCTGGAGCGCCTGCAGCGCACCTACCAGGTGCAGTCCGCCGGCACCCTGCAGGCCTGGACCCTGCGCCTGCAGCCGCGCGACCCGAAGCTGGCGCGTTCGCTGGCCCGGATCGAGGTGCATGGCCGAAACGCCGAACTGCTGTGCGTGGAAAGCCATCCGGTGCGCGGCGAGCCGCAGCGCACGCTGATGGCCGGCGCCGCCGCGGCCGCGGCCGGGGTCGAGGACGCGCAGGCCCTGGCCGCGCTCTGCCACGGCGCCACGGAGTAAGCGCGCATGGGTTTCCGCGAACCGCGCGGCCGCGCGCGCCTGGCCCTGCTGCTGGGCTGGGTGGCGCTGCTGGCGCTGGGCGGCTGGCTGCTGTCGCGTGGACTGCGGATGGAGGAGGACCTGCGCCGCTTCCTGCCCAGCCCGCGCACGCCGGCGCAGGTGCTGCTGGTGGACGAGCTGGGCGAGGGCCCGGGCTCGCGCCTGCTGCTGCTGGCCCTGTCCGGCGCCGACGACGGGACTTTGGCCGCGCATTCGCGCGCGCTGGCGGTGGAGCTGGCCGCGCGGCCCGGGATCGCGCTGGTCGCCAACGGCGAGGACGCCGGCCTGGAGGCGGTGCCCGAAGGCCTGCGCCCGTACCGCTACCTGCTCTCGCCCGCGCCGCAGGCGCAGTCGCTGGATGCGGGGACCCTGCGCGAGGAACTGGAGCAGCGGCTGCAGGACCTTGGTTCGCCGGCGGCCGACCTGGTCGAGCCGCTGCTGCCCTCCGACCCCACCCTGGAAATCCTGCGCCTGGCCGAGGCCTGGCAGCCGGCGCAGGCGCCCCGGCGCCGCCACGGCGTGTGGTTCGACCAGGCCGGGGAACGGGCCCTGCTGCTGGTGCAGACCACCGCTGCCGGCTTCGACAGCGCCGCCCAGCAGGCGGCGGTGGCGGCGATCCAGGCCGCGTTCGAAGCCAGTCGCCCCGAAGGCGCGGCGACCCGGCTGGAGATGAGCGGCCCCGGCGCTTTCGCCGTGGCCATCCGCGAGCGCACCGAGCGCGAGGTCTCGTGGATCGGCACGGTCGACACCGTCGGCCTGCTGCTGTTGCTGGGCCTGGCCTACCGGCGCTGGAGCATCCCGCTGCTGGGCGCGCTGCCGCTGGCCAGTGGCGGCCTGGCTGGCCTGGGGGCGGTGGCACTGCTGTTCGACGGCGTGCACGGCATCACCGTGGCCTTCGGCTTCACCCTCATCGGCGTGGCCCAGGACTATCCGATCCACTTCTTCAGCCACCTGCGTCCCGGACAATCGCCGGTGGCCAGCGTGCGCGCGCTGTGGCCGACCCTGGTCACCGGCGTGCTGGCCACCTGCATCGCCTACGCGACCTTCCTGTTCTCCGGCGTGCAGGGCCTGCAGCAGCTGGCGGTGTTCACCATCGCCGGCCTGGGCGTGGCCGCCGCCTCGACCCGCTGGCTGCTGCCGCGGCTGGTGACGCCGGCGCGCCGCGACCCGGCCGATTCGGCACGCCTGGCACGCCTCTGGCGCGGCCTCGCCAACCTGCCGCGTCCGCGCCGCAGCCTGGCCGCGCTGGCGGTCGCCGCCGCGGCGGTGGCGCTGTTCGCGCCTGGTCCGTTCTGGGAGAACGACCTGTCGCGCCTGACCCCGGTGCCGCCGGCCGACCTGCAGCGCGACGCGCAGTTGCGCGCCGAGCTGGGGGCGCCGGACGTGCGCTACATGCTGGCGATCCAGGACGTGGACGTGGAAAGCGCGCTGCAGCGCTCCGAGCAGTTGCTGCCCGCGCTGCGGGAACTGCAGGCACGCGGCGTGCTGGCCGGCTACGACCTGGCCGCGCGCTACCTGCCCAGCGCCGCCCTGCAACGTGCGCGCCAGGCGCGACTGCCCGACGCGGACACGCTGCGCGCCTCGTTGGAAGAGGCACTGGACGGTTCGCCGTTCCTGCCCGATGCCTTCGAGCCCTTCCTCGGGGACGTGGCCGCCGCCCGCGCTGCGCCGCCGCTGGGCGTGGACGACCTGGCCGGCACGCCGCTGGAACTGGCGGTCGGCGGCCTGCTGGTGCGTGGCGAGGACCACGCCACCGCGCTGGTGTCGCTGTCGGGCCTTGCCGATCCGCAGGCCGTGGCCGATGCAGTGGCCGGCACCGGCGCGCAGCTGCTGGACCTCAAGCAGGCCTCCGAATCGCTGGTGGCGCAGTGGCGGCTGCGCCTGCTGGGCGCGCTGGCGGTGGCGGCGCTGCTGCTGGCCGGCGTGGTCGTGGCCGCGCTGCGCGACCGCCGCCGCGTGCTGCGGGTGCTGGCGCCGATGGCCCTGACCACCCTGCTGATCCTGGCCGTGCTGCGCGGCTGCGGCGTCGAGCTGAACCTGTTCCACCTGGTCTCGCTGATCCTCGCCGCCGGCCTGGGCCTGGACTACGCCCTGTTCTTCGACCATGCCGGCGACGACCGCGCCGACCAGCTGCGCACCCTGCACGCGGTGATCGTGTGCAGCCTGACCACCGCCCTGGTGTTTGGCCTGCTGGCGCTGTCCTCGATCCCGGTGCTGCGCGCGATCGGCAGCACCGTGGCCCTGGGCGTGGTCGGCAACTTCGTGCTGGCGGTGCTGGTGGCGCGCAGCCCCGCGGAGGAAACCCGATGAGCCGACCGTTGCCCGGCCGCGCGGGCATCCTCGCCCTGGTGCCCCACCAGGGTGCGATGTGCCTGTGGGACGAAGTGCTGGCCTGGGACGCGCGCAGCATCCGCGTGCGCGCCTGGAACCACCGCGATCCGGCGCATCCGCTGCGCGCGCGTGGACGCCTGCCGGCGCTGGCGCTGTGCGAGTACGGCGCCCAGGCCATGGCCGTGCATGGCGGACTGCTGGCCGGCACGGAAGGGGGGCGCGCCGCGCCGGGCGTGCTGGTGGCGTTGCACGGGATCGAACTGGCGGTTGCCCGCATCGATGACCTGCCCGGGGCGCTGGAATGCGAGGCGGAACTGCTGGCCGCCAGCGAGGCCAGCCAGCAGTATGCGTTCCGCATCCTGCATGGCGGCCAGGTCATCGCCAGCGGTCGCGCCGCGGCCATGCTCGGCAGCGCGCTGGCTGGTGGCTGACGCCAGCGCCGCGCGCGCTGGCAAAATGCCGCGATGGACCTGACGACTCCCAAGCGCCGCGCCCTGGTCACCGGCGGCAGCGGCGACATCGGTGGCGCGATCTGCCATGCCCTGGCCGATGCCGGCATGGCGGTGATCGTCCACGCCAATACCAACCTGGCCCGCGCCGAGGTGGTGGCCGCGGCGATCCGCGAACGCGGCGGCAGCGCCCGGGCGGTGGCCTTCGACGTGGCCGACGGCGCCGCCACCGGCGCGGCGATCGAGGCCCTGCTGGCCGAGGGCCGGATCGACGTGCTGGTCAACAACGCCGGCATCCACGACGACGCGCCCATGGCCGGGATGAGCGCTGCGCAGTGGCAGCGGGTGATCGACGTCTCCCTGCACGGCTTCTTCCACGTCACCCGGCCGCTGCTGCTGCCGATGGCGCGCGGGCGCTGGGGCCGGATCGTCAGCGTGTCCTCGGTGGCGGCGGTGCTGGGCAACCGCGGCCAGACCAACTACGCCGCGGCCAAGGCCGCGCTGCACGGCGCCAGCAAGTCGCTGGCGCGGGAGATGGGCAGCCGCGGGATCACGGTGAACGTCGTGGCGCCGGGCGTGATCGAAGGCTCGATGACCGCCGGCACGTTCAGCCCCGAGGCGATCCGGCAGATGGTGCCGGCCGCGCGCGCCGGGCGCCCGGAGGAAGTGGCGGCGCTGGTCGCCTTCCTGTGCTCGGAGGCGGCCGGCTACGTCAACGGCCAGGTGATCGGGGTCAACGGCGGCATGGGCTGAAGGCCTGCCCTCAGGTGCCGCCCCCGTCCTGCGGCGTGGCCGCCGCGGCCTCCACCCCGGCGCGCGCATCGCGCCGCGCCAGCAGGGCCAGCAACGGCCCGGTCATCAGCGTGGTGCACAGCGCCACCAGCAACAGCAGGGTGAACAGCTCCGGGCCGATCAGGCCGGCATCCAGGCCGACCTTCATCACGATCAGCTCGATCATGCCGCGCGCGTTCATCAGCGAACCCACCGCCAAGCTGTCGCGCAGCGGATAGCCGGACAGGCGCGCGCCCAGGCCGCCGCCGGCGAGCTTGCCCAGCACCGCCACGCCGAGGATCAGCAGCAGCGCCCCGGCGCCGGTGGCGGTGAACGCGTCGGCGGTGGTGCCCATGCCGGCCACGGCGAAGAACAGCGGCATCAGCAGGACCAGGGCCAGGTGCTCGATGCGCTCGACCAGGGCGTGCATCAGGCGGTCGTCGCGCGGCAGGCAGGCGCCGAACAGGAACGCGCCGAATACCGCGTGCAGCTGCAGCCACTCGGTGGCCGCGGCGCAGGCGAACAGGCCCACCAGCAGCGCCGCCAGCACCGTGCCGGATGGGCGGCCATCGCTGGCATGCCGGCGCAGCATCGCCGCGAACAGCGGCTTGAGCAGGCCGAACACCAGCACCAGCAGCAGGGCCAGGCCGGCCAGGGTGCGGGCCAGGCCGGCATAGCCGTCGCCGCCGGTCAGCGCCACCAGCAGCGCCAGCGCGATCCATGCGCCCACGTCCAGCAGCGCCGCCGCCGACAGCGCCAGCCGCCCGACCGCGGTGTGCTGCATGCGCCGGTCCTTGAGGATCCGCGCCAGCACCGGGAACGCGGTCACCGACAGGGCCACGCCCAGGTACAGCGCGAACGGCCAGAAGGCCACGCCTTCCGGCGCCAGCATCCCGTGCAGCAGCGGCGCCGCCGCCAGCGCCAGCAGGAACGGCAGCAGCGCCGACAGCCCGGCCACCCGCGCCGCGGCCAGCACCTGCGCACGCGCGCCTTCCGGCGCGCGCATCTCCACGCCGATGACGAACATGAAGAGCACCAGGCCCAGGGTTGCCAGCGCCGACAGCCCGGGCAGCGAGGCGGCCGGGAACAGCGCGGCGTGCAGTTCGGGCATGGCCGCGCCGAACACCACCGGGCCCAGCAGGATGCCGGCGGCCATCTCGCCGATCACCGGCGGCTGGCCCAGGCGCGCGAGCAGCACGCCGCAGGCCCGTGCGGCCACCAGGACGATGGCGATCTGGAACAGCAGCAACCCCGTCATCGCTACTCCCCGTGCGCGGACAGGCCCTTATAGCCCGCACGCGGCCGCGGGCCAAACACGGTTGGCCGTGAAACGGTCCGCTTCAGGGAGTGGTGTCGATCTGCGGCACCTGGGCGCGCACCCGCGCATACTCGCGCCACACGTCGCCATGGGCCAGCACCTGGCGCACCACGTGCGAGGTGATCCGGTACAGGTCGCGCAGCGGGCGGAAATGGCTGCGCCGCAGCGGGCCGCCGTCCTGGCCGCGGTAGCGGGTCTCCACCGGCACCGCCACGCTGCGGATGCCCAGCTGGCGCGAGGCGGAGATCAGCAGCTGCGCCTCGAACACGAAGTCCTCGCCGGGCACGTCCTGCAGCGCGACCACCGCCGCCGGGTAGTAGCGCTGGCCGCTCTGGCTGTCGGCGATGCGGTAGCCGGCGCCCCAGCTCACGCCCCAGTCGCCGAAGGCATTGGCCATGCGCCGCAGGCGTGGGGCCGCGGCGCGGTGGCGCAGGCGCGCGCCGATGATGATGTGGTTGGGGTGGCGCGCCGCCGCGGCCAGCAGGCGCGGCAGGTCGGAGGGGTCGTGCTGGCCGTCGCCGTCGATGGTCAGCACCCCGGTGGCGCCACGCGCCAGCGCCTCGGCGAAACCGGTGCGCAGGGCCGCGCCCTTGCCGCGGCGCAGGCCGTGGCGCAGCACGGTCACCGGCAGGTCGCGCAGGCGCTCGGCGGTGCCGTCGGTGGAGCCGTCGTCGACCACGATCACCCATGGGCAGTGCGCCAGGGTCTGGGTGACGACGTCGCGGATCCGCAGCACTTCGTTGAGGGCCGGGATCACCACTGCGGTCCTGCGCGGATCAGCCATGGCCCAGCCCGATGCGCAGGCCGCGGCCGTCGCCGGCGGCCACCACCGCTTGCGCGGCGTCGGCGGCGATCGCCTCCAGCAGCACCAGCGCCGGGGCCATGGCGTTGCCGGCGGCCACCGCGGCCGGCGGCGCCGCGGGCGTGGCCTCGCCCGGTTGCAGCGACAGGCGCAGGCGGTCGCCGGCCGCCGGCCGCGCCAGCACCAGGGCCACGCCAAGCAGGCCCTGGCTGTCCAGCACATCGTTGAGCGGGCCCACCGCCGGGCCGTCGTAGGCGACGAGGAGCACCGCCTGCGCCCCGGCCTCCAGCTGCGCCAGCGCCTCCACCAGGCCCATGGCGAAGCTGGCTTGGCCGGCGCTGATCGCGGTGGCCGGCTCCATCGCCCCGGTGCCGATGGTCCAGTAGCCGGCGGCGGCGTTGTGCACGGAATTGTGGAAGCGGGTCGGCGAGACCTCGGTGGGGGCGCGCGCCAGGGTGGCGCACATGTTGTCGGTGATCGCCAGCTCGCCGTAGGTGGAGGTGAACACCGAGGGCAGGCTGGCCGGGTCGCGGCCGGCGGCCTCGTACGCGGCCTGGGCCGCCTGCAGCGCGACCAGCACCGTGTCCGGCGCGCGCCGGCGCTCGTTGGGCGGCAGCAGCGTGGGTGCCGGCCGCGCGGGCGCCGCTTCCGGCGCCGCGGCGCCGCGGTGCAGGCCGACGAAGGCCTCCCAGGACGGGACGCCCGGGGCCCACAGGCCGATGCCTTCGATCGCGGCGGTGAGGGGCGTGGTCATGGGCGCGAGAACACCAGCGAACAGTTGTTGCCGCCGAAGCCGAAGGCGTTGTTCATCGCATGGGCGATGTCGGCGCGGGCATTGTCGAAACGGATCTGCGGGCCGCACACCGGGTCGGGCACGGCGCTGTTGAGGGTGCCCGGCAACAGCCCGTGCTCCAGCGCCAGCAGCGCGAACGCGGACTCGACGATGCCGGCCGCGCCCAGGGTATGGCCGGTCCAGCCCTTGGTCGAGCTGGCATGCAGGGTTGGCGGGAACAGCGCCGCCACCGCCGCCGCCTCGACGCTGTCGTTGGCCGGGGTGGCGGTGCCGTGCAGGCTCAGGTAGCCGATGTCGTCCGGCGCCAGGCCGGCACGCGCCAGCGCGTCCTGCATCGCCCGCCGCGCGCCCAGGCCTTCCGGGTGCGGCGAGGACATGTGGTAGGCGTCGGAGGATTCGCCGTAGCCGGACAGCCAGGCGCGCACGCGGGCGGGTTCGGCCTGGCGTTCGAGCAGGGCGAAGCCGGCGGCCTCGCCCAGCGACAAACCGTCGCGCGCGGCGTCGAACGGCCGGCAGGGCTGCGCCGAGACCAGCTGCAGCGCGTTGAAGCCGTACAGCACGCTGCCGCACAGGGTGTCCACGCCGCCGACGATGGCTGCATCGGCGAGGCCGGCCTGCATCAGGCGCGCGGCATGGGCGAACACCTTGGCGCTGGAGGAGCAGGCGGTGGCCACGGTGAGGGTCGGGCCGGCGGCGCCGGTGGCCGCGCCCACGAAACCGGAGGCGGCGTCCGGGCAGTGCACCTTCAGCCGCGCCAGGTCGGCCGGGAAGCGGCCGTCCTCCAGCCGGGTATAGGCCTCCTCGGTTTCGCCGATGCTGGAGGTGGAAGTGCCGATCACCACCGCCACCCGCGCCGCACCATGGCGCGCCACGGCCTCGCGCGCGGCCTCGAGGAAGCCGTCCTGCTGCAGGCCCAGCCAGGCCAGGCGGTGGTTGCGCGACTGCCAGCCTTCCAGCGCCGCCGGCAGTTCCACCGTTTCCACGCCCTCGACCCGGCCGATCCAGCACTCCAGCGGCCGCCCCGGCAGGTCGTTGCGGCGCAGTCCGCCACGGCGCTGCACGAGCGCCTCGTGCTGCGCCTGCAGCCCGGCGCCAAGCGCGGTGGTGGCGGTGAAGGCGGTGATGGCCACGGGCGCGACGGGCGCCGGACGGGAGTGCGTGAGCAAGGGCAGCGACTGGCGGGCAGGAGGCGCGGGAGTATAGCCACTGCGCCTGTTGCCGCCGCGTGCCGGCCGGCTTCACCAGGATGAACGATGCCCCAGGCATTGCCGCGCTTCCGCACCTGCGACATTTCCTCCACAATCCCGAGGTTCTTACGTTTCCCCCGGGGCCGGGCGCGACCGCGCGCATGCAAGCCTACGTCTACAAGAGCCGCCGTCGAGCAGACACCTACGTATTCCTGGCCGAACGCGACGGGTTCTCGCGCCTGCCCGCGGCGGTGGCGCAGGGCCTTGGCCAGCTGGAATTCGTCCTCGAGGTCGCGTTGACCCCGGAGCGCCGCCTGGCGCGGGCCGACGCCGCGGTCGTGCGCGCCAACCTGGCCGCGCAGGGCTTCCACATCCAGTTCCCGCCGGTCCCCGGTACCCCGGACGCGGCCCATGGCTGAGCCCGTTTCCCGTCCCGCCCGCCCGCTGCTGGCCGCGTTCCTGCTCGCGGCCGGCGTGCTGCTGGCAGCGCTGGCCGGCTTCGGTGGCGCGGTCGCGGTGGTCGCCGGCCTGCTGGCGCAGGCGCTGCTGGCCGCGGGCCTGTCGTGGTGGCGCGGTACCCGCGCGCTGCCGGCCAGTCCGCGCGCACTGCCGGCCGCGCTGCCGGGGCCGTTGCTGGCCTGGGGCGCCGGGCTGGCCCTGGCGGCGCTGCTGCTGGCCTGGCCGCTGCAGGCGCTGCGTGCCCACGCCAGCCTCGGCGCCGCGCTGGGCACCAGCCTGATGGCGGCCCTGCTGGTGCTCGCACTGTGGCGCACCTGGCCGGTGTGGCGCGCCGTGGAGGGCGAGGGCGCCGCGCCGGGCGCGTCCTGGCGCCGGCTGCCGCAGCAGCAGGCCGATACCTGGTCCGGGCTGGGTGCAGCGCTGGCCATCGCCCTGGTGCTGGGCGGCTGGCTGCTGCTGGCCTGGCCGCAGCTGCTGGCCCCGGCCACGCGCTGGGGCCTGGCCGCGGCCTGGGCCCTGGCCGGGATCCCGCTGCACCTGTGGCTGCAGCGCACCCCGGCCCCGGTCGAGCGCGCCGCGCCGCTGGATTTCCTCGCCGCGACCCTGCTGCAGGCCGAACCGGAGCCGCTGCCGCCGGCACCGGAAGATCCGGCCGCGCTGGCCGAGGCGCTGTACGCCGCCGCCCGCGCCGGCCGCGTCGACCAGGCCCTGCAGCTGCTGGAGGCCGGTGCCGACCCGCATGCGCCGCCGCCGGAGGATGAACGCGACCGCCGCAGCCTGGCGGTGCTGGCCGCGGTGCTGCCGGACCTGCGCCTGCTGCGCGCGCTGATTGCCCAGGGCGTCGACCTCAACCCGCCCGGCGGCACCGGCCCGCTGCTGGCCGCCACCCGCGACAGCTGGCACGGCCGCCCCGAGGCGGTGATGACCCTGCTGGCCAACGGCGCCGACCCGCGCGCCCGCGACGCCGAAGGCAATTCCCCGCTGCACCATGCCGCGCGCAGCACCGACCCCGGCGTGGCCGCGCTGCTGCGCGACGCCGGCGCCGAGCTGGAGGCGCTCAACAACGACGGCCTGTCGCCGCTGGGCGTGGCCTGCGCCGCCGGCAACTGGCGCCTGGCCAAGTTCCTGCTCGAACGCGGCGCCCGGCCCGAGCCGCCCGGTGGCCAGCCGGCGCTGCTGGCCGCGGCCGGCGGCGACGAGGACGATCCGGCCGGGGTGCAGCTGCTGCTGAAGTTCAAGGCGCGGGTGGGCGCCACCGGCCGCGGCGGGCGCACCGCCCTGCACGAGGCCGCGCTGGCCGGCCACGCCGGGATCGTGGCGGCGCTGCTGGCCGCCGGCGCCGATCCGCACCGCGCCGACGAGGCCGGGCGCACGCCCTGGCTGGAGGCCGCGCGCGGCCAGCACGCCGAGGTGCTGGAACAGCTGCTGGCGATCGGGGTCGACGTGGCCGCGGTGGACGCCTCCGGGCGCAACGCGCTGCTGCTGGCGGCCAGTGCCGAGCAGCCTTCGCTGCCGCTGGTGCGGCGCCTGCTGCAGGCCGGCGTGGATCCGGCGGTGCCCGATGCCAGCGGCCGCCGCGCGGTGGACGCCGCCGCCGAGGCCGGGCGCTGGGCGATCGTGGCCGCGCTCGACCCGGGCTACCCGCTGCCGCTGGCGGTGGCCGACAGCGTGGCCGCCGCGCCGGCCGAGGCCGATGCGCGCCCGCCGCTGGCGCTGCTGCGCGAAGGCCTGCTGGCCGGGCGCATGGACGGCCTGCCGGCGCTGGCACGGCTGTGCAGCCCGGCCGAACTGGGCGGGCTGCTGCACGAGCGCGAGCTGCAGGCCCGCCCGGAAGCGCTGGCCTGGCTGCTGGAGCAGGGCGCCGATCCGGAAATCCTGGTCGACGGCCATACCGTGCTGTCGGCCCTGCTCGGCCGCGGCGGCGAGGCCGCCGCCGCGATCCAGCTGCTGCTGCGCCACGGTGCCTCGCCGGCCGGCGCCGGCGGCCTGGCCCGCTTCCTCGCCGCCTGCGTGCAGCGCGACGAGGCCGCCCGCGGCCACGAACAGCTGGCGCTGGAACTGTTCGGCGCCGGCGCCGATCCGTTCGCGCCCTCGCCGGCGGGCGACCCGGCGCTGTCCCTGGCCGTGCGCCTGGGCTGGCTGCGCCTGCTGGACGCCCTGCTGGACGCCGGCGTGGACCGCGAGGCCCGCGACAGCCACGGCATGACCGCCCTGCACCTGGCCGCTGCGCTGGGCCGCGAATCGGCGCTGCTGCGCCTGGTCGCCCAGGGTGCCTCGCCGGAGGCGCGTGCCGCCGATGGCCAGACCCCGTTGGGCGTGGCCCTGGCCAGCGGCCGCCGCGACCTGGCCGACTGGCTGGACTGGCGCGGCTGGCAGCTGCCCGGGCGCCCGCTGCGCCCGGCCGACGTCCCGGCCGCGGCGATGGCCGGCGATGCCGACGCGGTGCGCCGCCTGCTGGACCTGGGCTTCGCGGTCGACTCCACCGACGCCCAGAGCTGCACCGGCCTGCTGCGCGCCGCCGGCGGCGGCCATGCCGCGGTGGTGGACCTGCTGCTGGCGCGCGGCGCCAATCCGCAGCACGCCGCCAACAGCGGCGCCACCCCGCTGTCGGCGGCGGTGAGCATGCGCCAGCTGGGCATCGTCTCGGCCCTGCTGGATGCCGGCGCCGACCTCGAGCACCGCCTGCCGGGCGGGGTCACCGTGCTGATGCTGGCCTCGGCCCTGGGCCTGGCCGACGTGGCCGCGCGCCTGCTCACCGCCGGCGCCGATATCTCCGCCGGCGACAGCCAGGGCCTGGCGCCGCTGCACTGCGCCGCGCTGTACGGCTTCACCGGGCGCGACCGCCCGCGCCTGCTGGCGCTGCTGGACACCCTGCTGCTGGCCGGTGCCGAGCCCGACCAGCCGGCCGCCGGCGGGGTCACCCCGCTGCTGCTGCTGCTGGGCGCGCGCGCCGAGCCCGGCAGCGCCTGCGACGAGAACGTGGTCCTGGCCGGCCTGGAGCGCCTGCTGGAGGAGGACGTGTCGCTGGACGCGCAGGACCCGCGCGGCTTCGGCCCGCTGCACCTGGCGGCGCTGCACGGCCTGCGCGCGGTGGTCCAGCGCCTGCTGCGCGCCGGCGCCGACCCGGACCTGCGCGACACCCTCAACCGCACCCCGCGCGACATCGCGGTGATGCGCGGCTTCGTCGACGTGGCCGCCGAGTTCGTGCCCGCGCACCAGGCCACCGGGGTGTCGATGGCGCGCTTCCTCAACCAGCCGCGCAACTGAGCGCGCCGGCAAGGCCGCGGCTCAGTCCCTGTCGGAGGGCGGGGCCGGCGGCGCGTCCTGCGCCGGACGGCTGACCGCCGGGTCCCCGGCATCGGCCTCGAACAGCCGCACCAGCTCGGCGCGTGCCTGCTGCGCACTGCGCTTGAGCGCGTCCTCGTCGTCGTAGACCAGGTACTGCTCCTGCAGCAGGGCCTCGTCGTGGGCGCGGAAGCGGCGCACGTGCTCGGCCGCCTGCGCTTCGGGCATGCCCAGCTCGCACAGCACCCGCCCGGCCACTTCCAGGCTGGTGCCCAGCAGTTCGCGGTAGGGCTCGGTGCCCAGGTCCATCAGCCGCCAGGCGTGCTGGCGGTCGCGCGCGCGCGCCAGCACCCGCGCCTGCGGGTACTGGCGGCGGATCAGGCGCACCGCCTGCAGCGTGGTCTCCGGCTCGTCGGCACAGATCACGAACACCTTGACGTGCTCGGCGCCGGCGGCGCGCAGCAGGTCCGAGCGGGTGGGGTCGCCGTAGAAGATGCGGCCGCCGCTGCGGCGCACGTCCTCCACCCGTTGCGGACTGCGGTCCAGGGCCACGTACGGGATCTTCTGCGCCGCCAGCACCCGCGCCACGATCTGGCCGAAGCGGCCGACCCCGGCGATCAGCACCTGCGGCTTCTCGACCCCGGGCGCGGCGCTGTCGTACTGCGGCGCCGGCGCCGGCGGCTGCTCCTCGCGCCGCCGGTGCAGGTAGCGGTCCAGCGCCATCAGCAGCAGCGGCATCAGCGCCATCGACACACCGACCACCGCCGCCAGACGGTCGTACTCGGCGGTGGTGAGCAGGCGCACGCGCAGCGCCTCGTGGAACACCACGAAGGCGAACTCGCCGCCCAGCCACAGGGTGCCGCCCAGCAGCAGGCCGTGCCCGGGCTGCAGCCGCGCCACCTTGCCGATGCCCAGCAGCACGCCGAACTTCACCACCAGCAGCAGGCCCACGCCGGCGGCGATGAGCCAGGGCTCGGCGACGATCCGGTCCAGGTCGATGCCCATGCCCACGGCGATGAAGAACAGGCCCAGCAGCAGGCCCTTGAACGGCTCGATCTGCGATTCCAGCTCGTGCCGGTACTCCGAGTCGGCCAGCAGCACGCCGGCGATGAACGCGCCCAGGCCGGGGCTCAGCCCGGCCTGCTGCATGATCCAGGCACTGCCCAGCACCGCCAGCAGGGCGGTGGCGGTGAATACTTCCGGGGTGCGGATGCTGGCCACCACCTTGAGCCCGCGCCGCATCAGCAGGCGCCCGCCGAACCACACCAGCGCCAGCGCGCCCAGCGCGTGCCCGACCATGGCCCAGGTCAGGCTCTCGTCCTTGACACCCCCCAGCAGCGGGATGACCGCCAGCAGCGGGATCGCCGCCAGGTCCTGGAACAGCAGGATCGCGAATGCCAGCTGGCCGTGGTCGCTGCCCAGCTCGCGGCGCTCGCCCAGCATCTGCAGGCCCACCGCGGTGGAGGACAGGGCCAGGCCGAGGCCGGCCACCAGCGCGCCCTTCCAGTGCACGCCGTAGAAGAACAGGGCCGCGCCCAGGAACAGCGCCGACACGAACACCTGGGCGCCCCCGGCGCCGAACACCGGCCGCCGCAGCAGGCCCAGGCGCGCGGGGGACACCTCCAGGCCGATCACGAACAGCAGCATGATCACGCCCAGCTCGGACGCGCCCAGGATCCGCTCCGGGTCGCTGACCGCGCCCACCCCGTGCGGCCCCAGCAGCACGCCGGTGGCCAGGTAGGCCAGCACCGCCACCAGGCCCAGCCGGCGGAACAGCGGCACGACCGCGATCGCAGCCGCCAGCAGCACCAGCGCCAGTTCGAAACTCAGGTTGCCGGGCAAGGTGCCGTCCATCGATTGGCCCGATTATCGCCGCGGATGGCGCCGCGTGGGCGGCCGGACGTGACTGGCCGCTGTCCGCGGTGCGCGCGGGCGGTTCGGCACGGGCCTGTGCTAGCCTCGCCGCCGGTCCAAGGGAGGGATCCACATGCGCAGTCCATGGTGGTGGGCAGTCGTGCTCTGGGTGGTTGCGGGCCTGGCGCTGGCGGCGGAGGGCGGCGGCGAGCCGCAGGTCGAAGCCGGCATGCTGGTTTCCGGCCGGATCGTCGTCGGGCCCGACGGCAAGCCCAGCGAGTACCAGCTGAAGGATCCGGACCGGCTGCCGGCCGGGGTCCGCCGGTTCCTGGACCTGCATATCCCGCGCTGGCAGTTCGAGCCGCCGATGCTGGAGGGCCGCGCGGTGGCCCTGGACAACCTCATGGACATCCACCTCAGGGCGGTGCCCGAGGGCGAGGGCATGCGCCTCGAACTGGGAAGCGTCTCGTTCCGGCCGGCGGCCCGGGACACCGAATACGAACTGCGCAGGCGCAGGCTGATCCCGCCGGAGTATCCCCGCGCGGCCCTGGCGGCCGGCGACGGGGGCGGCGCCGTGGTCTACGTCGCGCTCAGGATCGGCCCCGACGGCAAGGTGGTGGAGGCGGTGGACGAGCAGGTCAACCTGCATTTCATTCCCGACGCGGGCAGCGAAGGGAAATGGCGCGACCTGTTCGCCCGCAACGCATTGCGCGCGGCGCGCGCATGGACGTTCCAGCCGCCGACCCGCGGCGAGCTCGCCGGGCTCCCGTACTGGCGGCTGCGCGTCCCGGTGCACTACATCCCGTCCGCCCTGCCCGGCGCCGGCGACCAGTACGGCAAGTGGCAGGCCTACGTCGTCGGGCCGTGGCGCCAGGTCGACTGGTTCGGGGAAGCCGACGTCCGCCAGCCACTGGAGTCGCTGGCCGGCAACACCCTGCACGTGGCGGATGCGCCCGGCCAGCTGAAGCTGGTCGCCCAGGCCGGGGGCTGATCCGCCCCGCGGCCTGCCCTGCGGCGACGACGCCGCGACGGCGCTAGACTCCGCCGGGGCCCAAAGGGGAGGCCCAAGGGGAGGGGAGAACATGCGCAGTCCGTGGTGGTTGGTGTGTGTCCTGTGGGCGGTCAGTGCGGTGGCGCTGGGGGCGAGGAAGCCGGCGCCGGGCCAGGCCGAGGCGGAAGCCGGCATCCATGTCGCCGGCACGATCGTGGTGGGACCGGAAGGCAAGCCGCTGGAGTACGAACTCACCGGCGCCAACCGGTTGCCGGCCGAGGTGCGCCGGTTCCTGGATTTCCATATCCCGCGCTGGGAATTCGACCCGCCGGTGGTGGACGGCAAGCCGGTGGCGCTGCGCAACCGCATGGGCCTGTACCTGGTGGCCAGGCCCAGCGCGGACGGCGGCATGCGCATCGTCCTGCAGGCGGCCAGCTTCACCCCCGTCGAGAAGGGCGGTGGCTACGACCTGGCGGCGGCGCGGATGCCGCCGCCGCCGTACCCGGAGGCGGCCGCCGAGATCGGCGTGGAGGCCACGGTCTACCTGGTGCTCAAGGTCGGCCCCGACGGCAAGGTGCTGGACGCCGCCGACGAGCAGGTCAACCTGCACTTCCTGCCCGAGCGCGATGCCGACAAGTGGCGCGACATCTTCGCCCGCGCCGCCGTGCGCGGCGCGCGCAGCTGGAAATTCAACGTGCCGACCCAGGGGCCGGAGGCCGGGCGCGAGTACTGGCTGGTGCGAGTACCGCTGGCCTTCACCTTCGACCAGCGCAACCGCTACGGCGAATGGCAGGCCTACGTGCCCGGCCCGCGGCGCAAGGTGCCGTGGGTGCCGGAAGATGAACAGGGCGGCCCGCTGGAGGCCATGGCCGGTGGCAGCGTGAACGCGGTGGGCGCCAGGAGCGGGGTGATGCTGACCCCGGCCGGCCGCGGCCTGTAGGCCCGTCCGGCGCCACCGGACGGAAACAGGAAGCCCCGCCGGTGGCGGGGCTTCCCGTGTTGCCTGGCTGCGCCTTGCGGGCGGCCTTCAGCGCTTCATCGAGCTGAAGAACTCGTCGTTGGACTTGGTGTTCTTCATCTTGTCGAGCATGAACTCCATCGCGCCGATCTCGTCCATCGGGTGCAGGAGCTTGCGCAGGATCCAGATCTTCTGCAGCAGTTCCGGCTCGATCAGCAGGTCCTCGCGGCGGGTGCCGGAGCGGTTGATGTCGATGGCCGGGAACACGCGCTTCTCGGCGATGCGGCGGCTCAGGTGCACCTCGGAGTTGCCGGTGCCCTTGAACTCCTCGTAGATCACCTCGTCCATCTTGCTGCCGGTGTCGATCAGCGCGGTGGCGATGATGGTCAGCGAGCCGCCTTCCTCGACGTTGCGCGCGGCGCCGAAGAAGCGCTTCGGGCGGTGCAGGGCGTTGGCGTCCACGCCGCCGGTCAGGACCTTGCCCGAGGACGGCACCACGTTGTTGTAGGCGCGGGCCAGGCGGGTGATCGAGTCGAGCAGGATCACCACGTCCTTCTTGTGCTCGACCAGGCGCTTGGCGCGCTCGATCACCATCTCGGCGACCTGCACGTGGCGCGCGGCCGGCTCGTCGAAGGTCGAGGAGATGACCTCGCCGCGCACGGTGCGCTGCATCTCGGTCACTTCCTCCGGGCGCTCGTCGATCAGCAGCACGATCAGGTGCACGTCCGGGTGGTTGGTCGTGATCGCGGTGGCGATCTGCTGCATCATCATCGTCTTGCCCGCCTTCGGCTGGGAGACGATCAGCGAGCGCTGGCCCTTGCCCTGCGGGGCCATCAGGTCGAGGATGCGGCCGGTGATGTCCTCGGTCGAGCCGTCGCCGCGCTCCAGCCGGAATCGCCGGCGCGGGAACAGCGGGGTCAGGTTCTCGAACAGGGTCTTGTTCTTGCTCGCCTCCAGCGGCTCGCCGTTGATGGTGTCCACCACCGACAGGGCGAAGTAGCGCTCGCCGTCCTTGGGCCAGCGGATGCGGCCGGACAGGTGGTCGCCGGTACGCAGGTTGAAGCGGCGGATCTGGCTGGGCGAGATGTAGGTGTCGTCCGGGCCGGCCAGGTAGCTGGCCTCGGCGCTGCGCAGGAAGCCGTAGCCGTCCGGCAGGATCTCCAGCACGCCGTCGGCCTGCACGCCCTCGCCGTGGCGGGTGAGCACCTTCAGCAGGGCGAAGATCACGTCCTGCTTGCGCGCGCGGGCCACGCCCTCGTGGATGTTCAGCTGCTCGGCGATCTCCAGCAGCTTGTGTGCGGGCATGCGCTTGAGGTCGCTGAGGGTGTAGGTCGGGAAGCCCTCGGGCACGCTCGGCTGCGGCCGCTGCGGGTTCTGCTGGCCGCCGTTGCCGCCCTCGTCCTGCATGCCGCCTTCCTCGCGGAAGCGCTCGCGCTGGCGTTCGCGGCGGTTGCGGAAGCGCTCGCGGCGGTTGCGGCCGCCGCCCTCGCGCTGCTCGCGCTCGCCGCCGTCGTTGCCGCCCTGGCCGCCGTTGCCGTTCTGGCCGTTCTGGCTCTGCGGCG
>NZ_ALIP01000015.1:0-57928 GCF_000283075.1 Pseudoxanthomonas sp. GW2 | reverse complement strand
CGCTGGCGCTTCTTGCCCTTGTAGCGGCCGGCCTGCATCTCGACCTTCGGGCCGTAGCGGTGCACCACGTGCTGGTTCACGCCGCCCTGCCGGCCCGCAAGCAGGCGCGCAATGAACGCGCCCTGCTCGAGCTTGCGCACGCCGCGGTACACGCTGTAGGTGACGCCCTTCCGGGTCTGCCGGGTACCGGGGTACTGCATCAGGCCGATGCCGCGCTTCCACTGGCCGAACAGGCGCACGCCGCCGAGGCGGGCGCCATCGGGGCGCAGGTAGCGGATGGCCATGTGCTCGCGCACGCGCCCGGCGCGGATGTTGAACTCGCCCTGGATGTCGCGGCGCGCCTCCACAGGCAGCGCCCGGTACAGCGACTGCACGGCGCGCTCCTGGAACCACGGCAGGCGGCTGAGCAGCTCGGCCGGCGCGTTTCGCGCCTGGTCGAAACCATGGATGTCGAAGCCGACACCCTGCAGCTGGCCGCCGCGGCTCTTGGGGCGCTGGAGTTGGGCGGCAGTGACGCTCACCGGCGGTACCCCGTGGTGAAGGTGATCTCGGCCGCGACGAACGGCAGGCCGTCCGGGCGGGGGATGAACGAGGTTGCGCGATACGCCGGCGGCAGCGCGCCGGACGCGGCGACGCTGCCGGCGAGCTGCCGGGCGCCCATCTCGGCCAGCAGGCGCTCGATGTCGTCGGCGCCACGGTAGATCGTCGCCATGGCATTGGCCTGCCCCGACGGCAGCGCGATCTCGATCACGCCCTCCACCGCCACCACGTTGTCCTCGGCAGCCTGAAGGCCCAGCAGGACCACGGTGCAGCGCGCCGCGGCCGGGATCGGGGTCTCGGACAGTTCGGTGCGGACGTCGGCGCCGAAGTCGGTGTGGAACCCGTTGGCCACCCGCACGCGCGCCAGCTCGGTCTTGAGCTGGTTGACGATCTTCTGGGCGATCGCTTCCTCAGCCATGGACGACTACCTTCGCTTCCAGGCCATCGTTCGACAGCGGCGCTTCGACGGTCTTGGTGTGGCTGCCCAGGTGGTCGGTCCAGCTGACCACGTCGCCGGGTACGGGCTCCCACTCGGCCACCTGGAAGGACACCGTGTCGATCAGGCCGTAGACGCGCCCGTGCTCGCCGATGGACTCCTGGCCACGATCGACGATGATGCGAACCGGCACCGCTGCGGCGGCGCCGCGAGTCACCGTGGCATCGGTGCCGAACTGGGCATACAGCGCCGGCAGTGCGTGTGCGGCGAAGTCGTCGTCGAAGCTCATCGCGCCGGCTCCTCATGGCAGGCGTCCACCAGCTGCTGGGCGGCCCTCAGTCGGTCGATGGCGCGGGCGTAGGCGGCGTCGGCTTCGCCCCCGATTCCAAGAACTCGGCCGATAGCTCCGCCTCGGTCTGCAGAGACGTCGGCAGGCCTTCCAGCAGGTTCGGTGCCCGGCCCGGCAGCGGCTGCCGGACAGTCACGCCAGACTGCCCGCACGCGGACAGTGCCGGCAGCAATCCCAGCAGCAGCAGCGCGACCACGCTCGTACGCATCGGCGACCCCCTTGTTGTAGTCGGATTCGGCCTTGGCCTTGGCCTCGGCATAGGTGACGCGGGCCGCGGCCGCCTTTCGCGCGACCTTCGCCGTGGCCTCGGCCAGGTCGGCGAGTACCTGGGCATGGGTGGCGCGGGTCGTGGCATGGGCGAGGCGCTCATTGGCCAGCTGCTGGCGCGGCAGGATGGCGGCCCACCAGATGGCGGCCAGCAGCGCGGCGAGAGCGGCGAACTGCAGCAGCAGGCGTGCGGTGGCGTTGGCGGGCAGCGGGATCATGCGACGGCGCCCTGGCGGCGGTGGCGACGGATCTCCTGTTGCATCTGCACGGTGTAGAGCGCCGCCAGGGAGGCCATGAGGAGGGCGCGCTCCCAAGTGACACCGGCGCCATCCATGAGCACGCGGGAGGCCGAGCACAGCCCGGCGGCGAACACGCCAAGCCGGGCCAGTTGCTGCACGTGGTCCAGGGCGCGGCATGGCCGCGGCGTCATGAGCATGGTGGCCAGCGACGCCAGCGATGTGGCCACCGCGCACACGAGGAACAGGGGCGTCAGGATCATGGGCTCAGCCCTCCACCTTCCGGGTGGCGCCGGTCAGCCGCTTGCCCCACTCGAACAGGTAGCGGATGGACAGGCCCAGCAGGCCGGCGCGAACTTCGATGGGGATCTCGCCGGACCAGTTGAAGCCGGGGAAATGCGGAGCGGCCACCGCCACCAGCGCGGCTGCCACGCCGGTGGCGAAGATGCCGAAAATCAGGCGCGGAACGCGGGCCGGCACGTACTCCGGCTCGAAGTGCAGCGCGGCGACGGCGCCGACGATGGCGGCGGCGACGGCCCACCAGGTGAGGCCGAACGTGACGGCGGCGGCGCCGGCGGTGGCTACCGCCTGGCTGCCGAGGGCGATGGAGTCGTCACGCATGGCTGGTCCCCTTGTGTCGTGCATACGCGGCGGCCAGCCGCGTGTCGTAGCGATTGGCGGCATAGGCCGGGCCGTTGTAGCGGCGGGCGAAATCCGCCCAGTTGCGCGCCTTCAGGGCGCGGTGCATGGCCGGCTCGCTACGGACGAATGCCACGAAGGCGTCCAGGTGGTCGCCCTCGCTGCGGTACATGGCGTTGATGAAGCCCTGCAACGTCAGGTGGCCGGCGGCGGCGTGGTTGAAGCCCATGATCTGGAATAGCCCCCAGCTGGCGGACTGCAGCGCCATCTCGCGGTCCAGCGCGGCGGCCTTCTGCAGGCGGGCGTGCTGCTGAGACAACGGCCCGTAGCCGCCCGGCGTGGCGTTGCTGATGTCCGGGTGCATGGCGCTGTAGAACCCGCTGGTCAGCCGGTGGAACACGTGCCGCTCGAACAGGATCACCGGCTCGCCGGAGTCCAGGAAGCCCGTGCCCCGGGCCTCCACCTCGGTGACCGCGCGCACCGTGGCCACGTCGACGCCCAGCGACGCGGCGGCGCGCTGGTAGTCGGCAGTGGTGATCGTGGGCTTGGTCATCGTGGATCCTGCTGATGGGTGAAGGCCCGCCGCCGCACGCGCCACTCGGGCCTATGCGTGCGGCGGCGGCCGAGGCCTAGCCGGCGGACTTGACCGTGCCGAGGCCCGGAATCAGCTTCACGGCCACGGTGGTGGTCCCGTTGCCCGCCGCCTCGATGGCGATGCCGAAGCTCTCCAGGTCGCCGGTGGCGGTGGAAGCGACGATCACTTCCCCGGCCGACACGTCCCAGTGCACCTTGGCGCCGGCGGGGATGACCGCCGAGGACAGCTTGGGCAGGGTGAAGGCGCCCTCGATCTGGACGGCCACCGGCACTCCTTCCGCGGCGCTGGTCACCGGGATCGCCAGGATCGTGCCCAGGATGAAGGGAACGCCGGCGACTACGCCGCCGGAAGGGGCCGGCACGGTGATGGTGGCGGCGGTGCTGTGCGCGTTTTTCATGTGTGCTCTCCGAGAGCTCAGGGGCCCAAGGCCCGACGATCAGGAAGGAAGCCGCCGCGCTCCCTGCGGAGCGCGACGGAAGTGACGACCGCCTTAGTCGCCGGTGCCCGGGTACGGAGACGGCGAGGCGCTGCCCGGGTTCTTGTAGAGGCCGCGGTGATCGATGGCCTTGGCGCCGAACACGTGGCGGCACTTCACCTGCAGGCCATCGACCTCGAAGCCGGCCTTGGTCTCGGTGAACACGCCCTCGTTGCCTTCCAGGTAGGCGTACTCGATGGTGTCGACCTGGTTCGGGTCGGCGACGCCGTACCACGCGGTGGCGCTGCCGTCGTGCAGGCGCGGCTCCACGATCGGCACCAGCGAGGGGCCGAGCACATTGGCGTCGTTGCCACGGGCGGCCACGATGGCGGCGTTGGTGACCTTGAGCGCGGCCTCCTCCAGCTCCGGCGGAACCAGCAGGAAGCGCGGGCGCACGGTGATGTAGCGGCCCTCAATGCCCTTCTGCAGCAGCATCGCCGCACGCATGGCCGCCAGCGGATTGGCCACGCTCGGGTCGGGGTTGACGGCGTCGATCAGCGCGACGCCCGCGCTGGCGAGGTTGCCGTGGCTGGAGTGGAAGAGGTCGACGTTGTCGGCCATCTTCGGGTTGCCGTTGAGGATCCCGTAGACGATGTCCGATTCCAGGTCGGCCGCGCTGGAGCCGAACAGGGTCGGGATGCGGGTCAGCGCATCCAGGTCATCGTTGATGATGGTTTCCCAGGTGATGTGGACGATGCGGCCATACTTCTGCACGCGGTACTTCTCGGCCGAGTCGCCCAGCTGGCCGTACTCGTACTCGCCGCCCTCGACCACGCGCTTCAGGTTCGGCGCGCCGGATAGCTGGACGCGACTGACTTCCTTGAAGTCCGGCAGGGTGGCCTGGCGGGTCCACGGCACGAAGGTCCGCTGGGTGCGCTCGTAGCCGGCGCGCAGCGTCTTGGTGATGACGTTCTCGAGGATGTACGGGAAGTCGCTGGTGGACTGCAGCGCCAGCACCGCGATCTCGTTGCGCGACATGCCGCGGGTGCGGCGGCCGGCGCGCTCGACGGAGTCGCGGGCCATGTCCATCAGGGTCATGCCGCGGAAGTCCTTCGACTTCTCGTCCAGCTTGTTCTTGCCCGGGTCGTGGCGGTTCAGCACGGCCTGGATGGCGCCCTCGCGGTAGGTGGCCACCTCGTCCTGGCGGCCCGGCTCGGCGCGCGGGCCGCCGGTCGGAGTGGCGTCCTGCTGCTGGCCCAGGAACTGCAGCAGGCGCTGGCCGGCCGCATCCGGGGTCACGTCGTCGTTGTCCAGGCACTCGTCCTGCAACGCGCGCAGCTGTTCGACGTTGAGGTCGGTGCGAGCCAGGAACGGCGCGAACGCCGCGCGGATGGCGCCACGGCGCTGGGCCAGGGCCTTCTTCTGCTCTTCGGTCAGGTTCATCGGGGTATCTCCGGAAGGATTACCGGCATCCGCCGGCGGGGTGTTCGCGGCCGTGGCGGCCGGCGGATTCGGGGGCGTGAGCGCGTCACGCAGCGCAGCGGCAGCCGCACTGGCATCCACGGTCACGGTGAGCGACGACGAGGCAATGGGCGCTGCAGGCTGGGCGGCAGCGGGCTTGCGCGGTGCGCCGCGCAGGGCGGCGGCCACGGCGAGGCCCGCATAGCGCGCCGGAGCGCCGCGGGCGCTGATGCGGTCCAGCAGCAGGCTGGCGTAGGCGCGAGCGTTCTCGTCCGGCTCGCCCTGGTCGTCGTCGTCACTGCCGACGGCATCGGCGAAGCCCTCGGCGACGGCTTCCTCGCCGGTGTAGTAGTGGTCCTCGCCGTCCTGCAGCAGGGCGAGCACGTCCTCGCGGCTCTTGCCCGACTTGCGCATGTAGGCGTCGGCCATGGACTCGCTGAAGGTGTCCAGCAAGTCGGCGTACTGGCGCATCTCCTTCGCATTGCCGTAGCAGCCGCCCCACGGGGCATGGATCATCAGGATCGACGTGGGCGGCATGGTCACGGTGTCGCCAGCCATGGCGATCAGCGAGGCGCTGGACATGGCCACGCCGTCGACGGTGACGGCCTTGGTCGCCTTGTGCCGCTTGAGCGCGTTGTAGATGGCCAGGCCATCGGCGACGCTGCCGCCGTAGCTGTTGATGCGCACGTTGATGGTGGCCACCGACGCGTCCAGCTGGTTGAGCTGCTGGGCGACCGACTGGGCGGTGACCGACTCGCCCCACCAGCTGTCGCCGATTTCGCCGTAGATCAGCAGTTCGTAGGCGTCGCCGCCCTCGCTGACCGGACGCAGCTGCATCAGCGGCTCGATGTGCGGGCGCTGCGGCCCGCGCGGCGCGGCCTGCGGCGGGGACGCCGGCGAGGCCAGAACGGCGGTTGCCAGGAGGGTCTTCTTCACGGGATGTCTCCGGAGGTGCGCACCAGGCGCATGCGGGCTTCCCGCTGCCGGGCCTGGCTCGCGGGCGTGGTCTCGGGATCGGCGGGCTCGGCCGCGCCGGCGGAATTGCCGGTGTCGAGGGAGAAGCCCAGCTCGGCCGCCAGGCGGCGCTCGCGGGCGATCTCCTCGAAGGTGTCCTGCATCCGGTCGCCGCGCTCAGCGATGGAGCGCGTCACCGACTGCACTCGCGACTCGTGCAGCGCACGGAGGCCATCGGCCTCCTTCTTCGGGTCGATCCACGGCATGCGGGGGCCGCGGAAAACGGCCTGGGCCACGGTGGCCGGGTTGATGTGCGGGGGCACCTTGACCCGGCCGGACGCGATGGCGAGATGGACGAAGCGCTCCCAGATGGGCTGAACGAAGCGCGCCACGAAGGTGGCGGTCATCATCCGGTAGCCGTCGTACGCCTCCACCAGCTCCTGGCGCTGGGCGCTGTAGGTGCCGTCGTAGTCGCCGCCCAGCGTGGAGTAGCTCAGACCGATGGCGCGCGAAACCGCGCGCAGCATGGCGCGCCGGAACTGCTCCAGCGCGGTGTTCGGCCGGTTGGCGTTGATCATCTCGATCGCTTCACCGGGCGCGGTATCGGTGAAGATCGCCCCCGCCTCCAGGGTGAAGTCGCGCTCCACCGCCTGCCCGGCCTCGTCGACAGGCGGCGTCCAGCCATCCATGTCCTTGTCGCGCTTGATGTACCAGGCCATCCGCGCGGCGATGCGGGCGGCGATGCGCTCGCTTTCCTCGTAGTCCTTGATGTCCAGCAGCCGGTCGATGGCCGAGGCGAACAGGCTGATGCCGCGCAGGCCGGACAGGCGGCGGCGCACGGCCACGTGGAGCATCCGCTCGGCCGGCACGCGCTTGAGGTCGTTCTCGATGAAGCCGAGGCTGTTGCCCGGGTGGTGGCGGTAGCACCAGTAGGCGATCGGCTGGCCCCACTCGTTGCGCTCGATGCCGGCCTGAATGTTCGGGCTGGTGCGCTCGTGATCGAGCGGCACGACATCCGCCTCGAGCAGTTCCAGCGAGAGCGGGACGCCGGATGCGTGGCGGATCCATTGCGCGTTGCCTTCCACCAGCTGGGTGAACATCTCGCCGTCGCGCAGCCAGGACCGGCAGGCCAGTTCCTGGGCCTGTACCCAGTTCAGCGTGCGGGTGACTTCCGGCGCCCGCGACCACTCGCGGAACTCGTTCAGCAGGTCCCGCGCGAAGTCGTCGTCGATGTCGTCGAACTGCTCGCCGGAGGTGCCATTGCGCGGCGTCGGCTCGATGCTGATGCCGTTGGGGCCGATGATGTTGCGGACCAGCGAGGACAGCGCGCCGTCGACCAGGTCGTAGTTGCGCTCCAGGTCGCGCACCGTCGCGCGGACGGTAGCGGCGTCGCGGACGACCAGCCGCTCGCCCGTGCTGTTGTTCGTGGACTTCTTGCGCCGCTTGGTGCTGCGCCCGCCTTCGTAGCAGGCCAGCACCGAGCGGGCGAACATGCGCCGCGCGGCATAGCGCGGGGCGAACACGGCGATGCCGCGGTCGAGCGCGGACATGCGGACGAGGGAGTGGGAGCGATCCTTGCTCATCGGTCGAACACCGCCGTCCGGTAACGCAGACTGCCGCGGGCTGGCCCCGTGACCTGCGCGGCCGCCAGCTCACTGCGGAGCTGGGCGATGCCCTTGCGGATCTCCGACAGGTCCGCGAGGGTGACCTGGCGGTCGCCGAGGCGGACGCTCTGGCCCGCGAGCACGCGGGCTTCGGCATCCAGGTAGGCGTCCAGTCGCTGTTGTGTGGTCGACATGGACGCGGAAAGCTATCCATGACCGAGTTAAAGGTCACGGAGAAATCGTTAACTATCTTCAGCCCGCGCGGCGGCTGATCTTTGCCCGATTCGGGTGGTACTTGTAGGCCGTCGGTTTCGTGATCCCATGCTTCCGCATGATCTCGGACACCGTGAGCCCGCGGCGCCAATCCTCCGTGACCTGGGCGGCATCCACCGCAGGCTTGGCCCGGTAGGTCACACGCATGCCGGCCAGCAGGTCGAGCTGGACGGCGCAGAGAGCGTCGGCCAACTGCAGGGCCTGGTGCGCCGGGAGGTCGCGCACCGCGTCGCGGATGCGCTCGGCAAAGCCGGTGCGCAGCTGGTCTAGGTATTCATCGGCTTTGGCGTCATCGGCCATGGTCGGGCTCCGTCAGGTCGGGTCGATGACCGCGCCGCGGCGGCGCGGGCGGTGGTGTGTTCCACGGGAATCCAGGTGCGCCGGGCGCGCGGGAACCGGCGGGGGCGGATCGGGCCGTGTTTCACGGGAATCCAGAGGCCGCCGGTCGATCTGGGCCAGCAGCTGCGCGGCCCGGGCGTCCCACTGGGCGTGGGTCCAGCGGTGGAGGCGCAGCTCGGGGTGCAGCGCGGCCGCGTAGGCGTAGACCCAGGTGTCCAGCGGTTCGTTGCGCGGGGCGTTGCGGCGCTTCTCGAAGCGGTTGCGGGTGGGGTTGTAGGTCTCGCTGGTGAGGCCGCCGAAGTAGCTGTCGTCCAGCTGGTTGGAGAAGCGCAGGCGGCGGTCCTCCAGTTCCTTGTCGGCATCGGAAGACAGCCAGCCGTAGAGCATGTGCTTGATGGCCACCGTGCCCACCGGGTAGGCGTGCACGCCCCGCTTGTCCAGCTGGCCGCGCCAGTTGATGTCGTGCAGGCGCGGTTTGCCCAGCGGCGGGGCGTTGTTCGCGGTGGCGCCGAAGATGGCCACGTGGCGGCGCAGCCGGCGCGAGCGAACGAAGGCTTTCACCGCCTCGGTGCGGTGGCCGAGCATGTCCTGGGCGCTGGCCTCCACGCGCAGCACCGCACCGTCGGCGCGCTCGATCGGGCGGCTCAGCAGGTCCACCAGCGCCGCCCACACCTCGTCGTTGGCCGGGTCGCCGGGGAGCTCCACGTAGTCGATCGGCCAGCACACCATGCCGCGGCCCCAGCCAAGGATGTGCACCGCCAGGCGGTTGTCCTGGGTGTCGATGCCGGCGGTGACCGCCAGCACCCAGTTAGGCACCGGCCGCAGCGGCACCGGCTCAGCGCGGTCGGCGACCAGGTTGTGCTTCACCGCGCGCATCGCCGGGTCTTCCCAGGCTTCGGCCAAGCGGTCGTTGACGAACGTCTTGAGCTTGGCCGGATCCGCCTGGGCGTCGCGCCACATGTGCACCAGGTCCAGCCAGCGCGGGCCGAGGCCCAGCGGGTAGTACAGGCAGTTGGCGCGGTAGCCGCGGATCTTGCGCTCCGGGTGCGCCGGCACCCAGCGGCCAGCGGCGATCATCTGCGGCTTCTGGTGTTCCTCGATCACGCCGCCGCACTCGCGGCAGCAGTACCAGCAGTGCGTCGCGTCCGGCGTCCACTGCAGGCCGGACCACTCCAGCGGCTGCTCGTGGCCGCAGTGCGGGCACGGCACGTGCCACTGGCGCTGGTCCGACTTGTCCCAGAGCATGGTCAGGCGGCAGGTGCCGAGGGTGTCCGGCGTGCCCACCTTGAGGCGCTTGTAACCGGTTGGGAACGCCGAGGTGCGACCATCGAGCATGGCATCCGGGTCGTCGCCGCCGCGCAGCTGGTTGGCGAAGGAGGAGAACTCGTCGACCAGAAGCAGCTTCACCGAGGTGGACTTCAGGCGGGTCGGGTTGCCGGCGTGCTCGATGTACAGCTGGCCGCCGAGGAAGTCCTTGAAGAAGCGGCGGTTGCTCGACTCCCTGCTGGCCACACTGGTGAGCACGCGCTGGATCGCCGGCGTCTCCTCCAGCATCGGGTTGAGCTTCTGGTCCACCCACTTGTTCAGGGAGACCTCGCCCGGCAGCGCGACCATGATCGGCCCCGGGTTCTCGCACATGCTGTAGCCGAGGATGTTCGACTCCAGCTCCGACTTGCCGAACTGGATGGGGAACAGGCAGACGACGTCGTGCACCGGGCTGCGCGCGGAGAAGCAGTCCATCGGCTCGACCTGCAGCGGGTTGCGGTCGTTGCGCCAGCGGCCGGGCGTGGAGCTGCCCTTTTGCGAGAGCACGCGATGGCGCTCGGCCCACTCGCTTACGCGCATCGGCTTGCGCGGCGCGATCGCGCGGGCGATCGCCTGGGCGACGATGGTGCGGGCGTCGGCGTAGCCGGCGGCGTTCGGTGCGGCAGCGTTCATGCCTTGGGCTTCCCGATGGAGGCGAAGCGGCGGGCCAGGTCCTCCAGCATGTGCTCGAGGGCGTCCGACAGCATGACGCGCACCCGGTCCTCGTCCGGCTCGGCGGCCAACTGCGGCGCGATCGTGGCGGGGAGATTCTCCAGGGCCGTGCGCAGGGCGGTAGTGGCATCGGCCACGACCTCGGCCACCTGGTCGGCCGGGACCAGCTGCCCGAGCTCGATCTGCTCGTCGCGCAGGGCCTTGCGGGCCAGCGCCTCCTCGCGCTCGGCCTGGGCGCGGGCACGGCGAGTGGAGAGCGCTTCCTCGATCGCCGAGCGGGCACCGGACGCGGTGCCCGCGCCGCCTTCGCCATCCTCGCCCTCCTCGCCGCCTCCGGGCACGGTGGCGCCGCGCGCGGCCGCGTGGCGCGCAGCGACGCCGGCCTTGGTCGGGCTGCGGGTGTCGGCGATCAGGCGCTGCGACTCGGCGACCCGGACGCGCTTGCCGTCCTCCGTCAGCACCAGGCGGCCCTCGCGCTTGAGCTGGGTGACGTAGGAGGGAGATACCCCCAGGAGGTCCGCGAACTCGCGCAGGCCCAGGGTCTCCGGTGCGGGCTGCGGCTCAACCATGCGAAACCTTCCCCTCCCCTTTTTTCCGATGGCTTGAACTGAAGATGGGTGCGCGCGCACGCGAAGCGGCGCTGTGCGGGATCGCGTGCGGGGTCGTGTGCGGGATGCGGCACGCGGAAACCCGCGCCGCGCCTGCGTCTGTGCGGGATGTGCGGCATGTGCGGGGTGTGTCCACGTGTGCGCGCGCGGGCGCGCTCACGGGTGCAGGGCCGTTCCCTCGCACGCACGCGGGCGCGCGATAACCCCGCACATCCCGCACAAGCCTTGCGGCACAAGGCTTCGTGCCCGCACACGATCCCGCCCACGATGCCGCACATCCCGCACACCGGGTCATGGATCACCCCCGAAGTCCTCGTTGGCGCCGGGTTGCGCGCCGTTGAGGTAGGCGTACATCGCCTCCTTCATCTTCTCGATGCTTTCGCCCAGCCAGGTCGACATGGACTGGCCCTCCGGCGGCTGGAAGCCGAACAGGAGCACCGAGGCCGGGTTGGCGATGCTGGCCATCCACCGGTAGCGCTCACGGGACGCGGCGATCGAGCGCCGGCGCTTGATCGTGTCGACGAAGCGCTTCATGGAGGCCGGCTTCACGCCAGTCTTCACGCACCAGTGCTGGTAGACGCGGAACCAGTCCATGGTCAGGCCCGGCTGGTTGCGCAGCGGCGCCAGGTCGCCCTCGACCAGCGCATCGATGAAGTCCACCGGGCTGTCCTGGGCCAGCGCGGTCAGGTCGCGCTTTGCCTCCGACGCCGGTGGCTTGGTGTGCGGGTTGAAGTCGCCGAGGTCCAGGTGCAGCAGGTAGTCATGCAGCGCGGCGATGCCGCCCTCGCGCATTTCCTGCGCCACGGCCTTGTAGTACTCCTCGGGCTTGGGCTGGGCCATCCACAGCACGCAGTGCCGGCGGTCGTCTTCCTCGAGCACCACCGGCATCGATTCGTTCGACAGGAAGACCAGGTTGCAGTGGTTGGCCTCGTCATACGCGGCGATGTGCTTCGGGTTGATGCGGATCATCGTGCCGGTGATCAAAGTCTTGAGCTTGTTCTTGTGTTCGAAGCGATGCGCGCTGGCCACCACCTCGTCGGCGATCAGGAACAGCTTGCGGCTGGCCCAGTCGTTGTGCTTGTCGACCAGCGCGTCCTGGTCGAGGATCCGGCCGTACGGTCCGTAGATGGCCATCACGGCTTCGAAGAACAGGTTCTTGCCGAGGCCTTGGCCACCGTGGACGACCACGGTCGTCTTCATCTTGGCGCCCGGGTGCTGGATCGGGTACGCGCACCACTTCAGGATCCAGGTGTAGAGCTCGCGGCTGTTCTTCTCGCCGCTGCACATGTACTCCAGCAGGCCGAGGATGCGATCGCACTTGCCGGGCTTCGGCTCCGACGGCCAGCCGCCCCACAGGTTGCAGGTGATGTTGGGATCCTCGCCGGCCGGGTCGAAGCCGACCTCCGACTGTCGCACCAGCACCCGGTCCGGGTGTTCCATCCAGGCCTTGTGCACGTCCTGCCGGATGCAGGCGTTGCGCACGTCGCCCAGCGGCAGCAGGCAGTGTTCCTGCCGATCGAACACGGCGCCGTTGCCGCCGTACACGAGCGCGTAGCGCTTCAGCAGTTCGTCGACGCTTTGCAGCGGCCGCAGCGGCGCGCCCCGCCCCCCTGATGTGGAGGAGGAAACGGCGCGCAGCGCCGGTGCCGCCCAACGGAGCTCCGAGAGGCGGGCGGTGACCTGGGCGCCCACGGCGGCCAGGCCCTCCACGGCGTGGAGGTCGTTGAAGTCGGTGAGCTTGCGGCCGTCCTCGAGCCACCGCGCCTGGCGGTCGTCCTCCGCGGAGAACCGCGGCAGGATCCACTCGCCGCCAACGGCGATCGCCGCGGCACTGGCGCCTTCGACACCGCTGTTGCGGTAGCCGTGCGGGTGGCCGCACTCCGGGCAATCCTTCGGGTGCAGCGGCAGGACGATGCGCGCACGGCACTCCGGGTTCTTGCACTTGCCCAGCGTGTCGTCGTCGGCGCAGATCAGGATCTTCGCGCGCTTGAACCGCTTGCGCAGGGCCTCGGCCACCGGCGCCAGGTTGCCAGCGTCGAAGGCACACGCCACGGGGTAGCCGGTGGCCGCGTGCAGGCTGGCCGCGGTGGCGTAGCCCTCCGCGACCAGGACGATCCAGTGCGGCTGGTGGCCCAACAGGTGGAAGTGCCCCTTCTTGGCCAGGCCGGCCGGCCAGAACTCCTTCACCGGCCGCTTGCCCTGCTTCGCCTGGGCGGGCGTGCGCAGGAACTGCAGGCCGTGGATCTTGCCGGCGGTGTCGGTCAGCGGGACGACCGCGGTGCCGTGCTCCGTGAAGCGCACGTCGTAGGCGCCCACGCCCTTGGCGGCAAGGTACGGCGAGTCGCCGTCGCGCTGCAGCCGATCCCACACGCGCGCCGCGTGCGCCGCCGCGGCCTCCGCCTCGGCGCGGCGCTGCTGCTCGGCAAGGCGGTTCGCCTCCTGCCACACGCGCTTCATCGCCGCCCGCTGCTCGTCCGTGATGCGGCCGGTGTCGTCCTTCGGCAGCGCGATCTTCTGCGCGCCGTTGTCGTTGCCGCGCCAGATGCCGTAGCTACCGACGATCAGCAGCCGGTCGACGTTCGGGCTCCACTCCTTGAGCAGGTACCACCCGCGCTTCTCGCGGCCGCCGTCCTGGACGCGAACGCGCACAGGCTTCGGGGTGCCGACGCGCAGGCCCTCGCCCGGCGGGATGATCAGGCCGGCGTCGAGCAGCTGGCGCAGGACGTCGTCGTGGTTGGACGCGATCATTTCAGTAACCCCGCGGCCCACTGACTACCCGGGGATTGCGGCCGTGCTACCCGCATGCCGCCCTGCCCAGGGAGGACCCATGCCCGGTGGGGCCATGCCCCGCGACGACGCAGGGTTACTGAAACGCTCCCTGCCGCCGCCGCCGTCCCACATCCCTCTACCCCAGGGGTGCGGGGATTCCCCTGCCCGAGTTGCATGGTCAGCCGGTGCCCTCGAAACGGAACACACCCTGCGCGGAGCGCCGCGCTTCGTCCTGGAGTCGCCGCGCCTCGAGCTCGGCGAGCATGTCTTCCGACGACCGATTGGCCGGCGGCGAATCGAGCGCCTCGGCGATGGCAGCCATTGCCCGTAGCGCGGCCGGGGTGGGACGCGGGCGTGGATACATCCAGCGCGTGTCCCTGGGCATGGCGGATCAAGCCTCCACCCCGGGCTGCACCGGCTCGACCATCCCAGCCAGGCGCCGCAGCAGCGAAGCGAGCCGGGTCTGCGTGTTGGCCGTGGCTTCCTTGATCAGCTCGTACTCGGCGGCGGTGAGCACGCCGTCCGCCAGGGCGCGGTGGATCACCCCGCCCAGCTCGCCGTGGCCGGCCCACACCGCGGCGACCAGTTCCAGCACCGCCATGTCGCTGGGCTCGCCGTCCGCTTCGCACGGCGCGTCCAGCACGATGCGCCCCGTCTCCGCGGCGAAGGCACGCAGGATCCGGGGATCGCCGGTCAGCTCGGAGATGGCCACCGCCTCGTCGAGGCGCAGGTGGTGCGTGGTGCACCGGGTGTTGATCTTGCTGCGCAGGACCGCACCCGGCATGCCCAGGCGCACGGCGAGCGCCTCCGCCCCGCCGGGGTAGTCGCGCACCACGGCACGAACCGCGTCGGCAACGTTCACCGGGCACCTCCGCGAACGTGGTGCTGCGCGCGGACGGCGTGCACGCTCGGCACATGGAAACGACCACACCCCGCCCTGCCCTCGGCGTCCTGCGCCGGGTCGACGTGCGCCGCGGCACCGAGGAGGTCGCCGCCATCTTCTTCGGCCCGCTGGGCGCCGGCCTGCCGGTAGGATGGGCGTGCGACCACACCACCACTACCGGGGACCGGCATGGAACAGGGGAAAGTGCGCATCAGCCTCGAGGGCGAGTTCTCCGCCACCGAGCTGGAAGAGATCATCGGGCAGCTGGCACAGGCCCGCGCCGCGACGGGGCCGGCGGTGCCGTTGAGCCCGCCGACGGAAATGCACCCGCGGGACATCCTGGTGCAGGACGAGACGAAGTTCGCCATCCGGAAGCTAGCCAACGGCGGCCTCCGGTTCTGGCTCCGCAACGAGGGCATCGGCTGGCTGGCCTTCACCATGACCGCGACCGACGCGACCAGTCTGCGGGAGTTCCTCCTGAAGGAGGGCCTTGGCCAGCACCAGTCGCACTGACGCAGCCACCGCGGGCTGATACGAAAGCGCCAGGACGCCACTGGGGAACGTGCGCTGCAGGTCCATCAGGCTGGGACCTCCACGAAGTGCAGCGGCCGGCCGGCGCGGCGGCGGGCGGCGAGAAGCGCGGCCCACTGGTCGCTGGTCAGCACCAGGTCTTCGACTTCCTCGCCTTCCAGACGCGGCGCCTCCAGCAGGACGGCGACCTCGCTGTTGCCCAGGCGCGGGTCCAGAGGGACGACCGTGCGGGCCCGTGACCGGCGGCTATGCGGCATGGGAATCCCCCTCGTGGGCTGGCGCGTTCGCGGCGGCTCGGGCATTCGGCCCGAAGAGGTCCGGCCGCTTCTGGATGGCCTGCAGCGCCCGCATTTCGGGGATCGGGTCGTCCTCCCCCCACTGGGACACCGCCGCCTGCGTGATGCCGAAGAACGACGCAATGGTCACGTCCCTGGTCTTGGGACCAAGGGCCTCCCGGAGTTGGCGCTTCGTGATCTGGGTCATGGGCCCCGGAGCTTAAGAACGCTTAAGGCCGGAGTCAAGCCCGCGTGAGGCCGCAAAACTTAAGCTGCCTTATGGCTATGCCCCACCCCACCCCCGCCCCCACGACTCTCGGGCAGCGCTTGGCGCACCGGATGGCCGAACGGTCGATGCACGCGGCCGAACTGGCCCGCCGGGCCAAGACCACCGAGGCCACGATCAGCAATTGGCTCAACGACAACGTGCAGCTGGCCCACGTGAAGGCCATGCAGTTGTTCAACATCGCCAACGCGCTGGAGATCGACCCCCAGTACCTCCTGACTGGCGAAGCGCCAAAGGCGGCAAAGGTTCACGAGCCGGGCGCCGAGTACGGGTCGCAGGAATTGAAACGCGAGACCCTCACGCTGGCGATTCAGCTGGCAACCGAGGCAGACGACGCACTCCGCGAGCGCGGCCGCACGTTGCCACCCTCCAAGCGGGCCGAACTGGCGATGCTGGCGATGGAGCTCCTGCAGGAGGGACTGCCGAAGGCGAAGGTGCTGCGCTTCGTCGTGTCAGCTGCGGCCTAGCCGCAAGGGGGAGTTGAATGCACGATGTCGACCTGCAGGCGCGGGTCACCCGGCTGCGCCAGATCATCCAGGAATCCGTGGCCATGCAAGCGCCTCCGAGTGACCTGGAAGTGGATGCATGGCGCCGCTATCAGCACTACGCGGCCAACGACCCGCTGCCCCCCGTAGAGGACAGCGACTACGCGCGCAAGGTCCGCAACATCAACCGCATCGCCTGCACCTACGGGTGGATCCAAGACCTCCAGCACCAACTGGATCGCTTCGGGGCAGCCAGCATCCGCTGCCTGAGCGATGAGCAGCTCGACGCACTCCATAGCCGCATGGTCATGCTGGAGAACTGCGTCCAGGACGGCTGCGACCCGCCCGACATGCCTGCCGCCCGCTGAGCGGGCTTACCGCGTCGTCGCGGTAGGGCTACTGATGTTTTTCCTGACGAGCACGCCAGCGCGGTCGAACACGAACACCGCGCTGTGCCCCTGGGCAGCTGCCTTCCCCGTGAAGCCGTTCGCCTTGCTCACGATGTGCGAGTAGGCCAGGACCGTGGAGCCATCTGCAGCCTGGGTGATGCTGGCGGCCGGGCCCAGCGCAGCTTCCACCTGCGCGCGCGTGGCCACACCTGGCTCGAAGCGCGCGGCGGCCCCCGCGTCGAAGGCGGCGCCCCCTTCCATCGTTACGCAACCCGCTAGAGCGCATACCAGCGCCGCCACCAGTGCCATCCGCATAGCGTCCTCCCCCGTGCCCCGACCAGCGGAAAGCGTATCCAAGCCGCCCTCCGGGGTCCAAACTTAAGGGCGCTTGACTTCCTCGCTTAAGGCCGCTTAAGGTTCCTCCGCCAGCCACTCCCCCGGCTGGCGGGCGACCGGCGGGGCGCCGCCGGTCCATCCCCTGACCGGTTGACGGCCCCTCCCCAGGCCAGCGTGACCCGCCGGCGCCCTCCTTCCACCAGGAGAGCGCCATGTTCGACACCAGCGGCCACCAGCCCCTCGAGCACGAACCCCTGCCGCATGCGGCCACTCGCTGCCTGCACGCCAGCAGCCGCGCCGACCACACCCACGCCGAGGCCCTGCGCCAACACAGCGGCGGCGAGAACCACCGCTGCCTGGAGCGCCGCGCTGTGCGCCTGAAGCGCCACAGCGCCGCTCGCGAGGCCGATGCCGCGGCGCTCAGCCAGGAGGCGCGCCAGGGCGGGCGGTTCGCCAGCACCCGATTCCAGATGCCCAATGGCCTGGAGTTGATGGTGTCGACTTCGCCCTGGGGCGCCTTTGCCTACCTGCGCGCGGCTGGCCGCACCGTGGTCGCCATGGGTCGATCCGGCGCTCCCGTGCTGCGCATGGAGGACGACTGCCTGCTGTTCGGCGACGCCTCCGTCAACCTGTCGGTGGACATCGCCAGCCGCGTGTGCGACTGGCTGCGCTCCAACGACGCCGCTGTGGAGGACCGCCGGTGAGCACCGTCGTCCACCTCCCCTCGGACGTGCGCCGGTTCCACGCGGGGCTGGACGCCGTGCGCCAGCGCGCCCGCCAGCTGGGTTGCACGCCGGAGCGGCGCAGGCTGGCCCTGCAGACCCTGCTGGAGGAAATGCGGGCCGGGCGCTCCAGCGGCGCCGCCGTGGCGCTGGCCAACAGCACCCTGCGCGACTACCCGGCCAGCGGCTGGGCGGGCGGTGCGGCGTGACCGAGTCCACCCGCTCCCGCCGCCTCAAGACGCGCGTGCGCGTCCGCCTGCCGACCGATCTGTACGACGCACTGGTGGTCATCGCCCGCGTGCGCGGTGAGTCGCTGGACGCCACGGTGCGCCGCGCCGCCAGCGAGTACGTGGCCAGTGCTCGCCAGGCCGCCACTCCGGAGGCGCCATGAGCTACCTGCACGCATGCCTGGCCGCCGGCTACGTGGTGCTGGTGCTGGCCGTCATCGCCTTGGTCCGCGGCTCCCGCGACCTCCCGCGTCCGCACTGGAGGGCCCGCTGGTGAGCCTGGCCCTGACCCATATCCCCACCGGCCGCGGCGCCGCCGTGCTGTGCCTGCAGGCGCAGCGGCACATCGTCTGGGCCGGCCTGTACCCGAAGGCCGAGGCCAGGGCCCCGCTGGAGATCGGCGTGGCCGCCCGGCGTACCGGCGTCCGCACCCGCGGCAACCAGCTGCTGGTCGGCGGCCAGGCCTTCCGCTTCCACCACCGCACCCACCTGCGCCGCGCCGTCCTGTGGCTCGAGCGCCGGGGCGTGCGCATCACCACCGAGGTAACCCGATGAGCGAGCTTGAAGCCACGCCCCTGGAGCGGGCGACCGCCGCGCAGATGGCACACGAACTGGCTTGGCGCCGGCAGCGGATCGCCGACCTCGCCGGCCTGCCGATCGAGGCGGCCATGTGGCACGACATCAAGCAGGCCTGCATCGACGAGATGGGCGACTGCGTGGTGGCGATCCGCGCCATGAACGAGGCCGAGCTGGTCCACCAGGCCGCGGCGGCCAACGACGGCATCCTGCGCGGCAACGCCGACCTGGTCAGCGAGTCGGCCATCTACCGCAGCGAGGTGGCCTGATGTACCAGGTTGCCGAGCCGCTACCCGCATCGATTCCCGGCTGCGCCGTGCCGGGCCACCACCCGCACCTGGTGCGCACCCACGGCGCCCCGGCCAGCCACCGCCTGGGTGGCGCCGTGCCGGTCACGTGGCACATCGAGTGCTGCCGCTGCCAGGTGGCCACCGTGCCGCACCCCAGCCGCGCCATCGCCGAATCCCGCTGGACCGACCCGAGCGGCGCCTACCGCATCCCCCTGTCCCAACTCCGCCGTGCCCGCGAGCAGTTCGCTGCCGCGGCGCTGGCGGCCTGACTGGAGCAACCCGCATGCACCTGCAACCGATGATGCGCGCCGCGGTGGTGGCCGCGTACAACACGCCCAGCCGCACCCTCAAGCGCGGCCCCGGTGGCTACATCGCGTACGACAGCACTATCCGCAAGAGCGGACCGGTGCAGTACCAGGCGTTCACCCGCCGCACGATCAACCGCCTGGACGAGGCCGGGCTGGTCACGCTGGACGAGCCCGAGTTCCCCACCACCATCACGCTCAACGCCCGCGGCATCGCCGCGGCGGAGCAGCTGGTCGCCGCGGAGAAGGCGAAGGCGGGTGCAGCATGAGCCTGCGCCGCCGCATCAGCATCCCCGTCGACACCTACGTCGACGTCGACATCGACGAGATCGTCAGCGAGCTGTCCGCAGGCGAGGTGGCCGAGCTGGCGGCCGCCTGCGGCGTGCTGCCCAGCGGCCTGGGCGCCGGCGACGGCGACGATAGCCGCCTGCGCGGCATCGTGGACCAGGCCGAGGCCGCGCTGCGCCGCATGCAGAACGCGCCCCGCGAGCTGCTGGACCTGCTGTACCACGTGCACGGGCGGGCGATCGCATGAGCCTGCAAGCCCAGCTCGACGCCGCCCGCGCGCGCTACCGCGCCCGTCGCGCCAAGGCGCGGCCGCGCCGGAGTGGCAAGCACGCGCTGATCGAGCGCGCTGCCGCCGCGCTCTTCGCCCGCGACTTCCTCAACGACCTGGACGCCCTGCTGTTGAAGCGCGGCGCCACGCTGTGGGTCGTGTGGAAGGGCAAGCGCGGCCAGGTGTACGTGCAGACCGCCGACGGCTACGAGGTGCTGATCGAGTCGCACCGCACCCGCCGCACCGTCACGCCGGATTTCAGCGGCGAGATCGGGCAGCGCATCTACCGGCTGATGGAGCAGCACGACATCACCCTCGCCGCCGCCTGGCGCAACGGGCAGTACGCCCTGCAGGCCGGCAACACCCACGTATCCGACGAGTACTGCCTCTCCCTGGTCCGCTGCGGCGAAGGGCGCAAGGCGCAGTACTGCAATGAGCTGGAGCAGCCCCATGTCTGACCGCCCCACCCCCGTCTCCATCCACGCCACCAGCATCGCCGCCAAGGAGGCCGAGCGGCAGCGCCTGGCCGCCGATGTCGAGGCGTTCCGCCAGCGCGGCAACACCATCGAGGTGCTGACCGGGAACACCGAGCTGCGCGAGGACCGCGACTTCCGTGAGTTCGCGCACCAGCTGGCCCAGCGCAACCGAAAGGCCGGCCGCCGACGAGCGAGCGCGGCGCCCGCATGACGGAACGGCCCGACCGGCCGGTTCGCCAGCTGCACCGCCGCCTCCGCCGCGCCGACCGCCTCCTCCAGGAAGCCGAGCGCGCCCTGCACGACCTGCCCGACCACCTTTGCCCGACGGACCTGCTGATGCGGATCCGTCTCCACAACGCCAGCCGCGCCGCGGCGGCGAAGGAACCGACCACCATGCACGAGTCCATCATCGTCTTCGGCCCAGCCGGGTGCGGGAAGACGCTCAACGCGGTGTCGATCGCCAGGCACTTCGGCCTGGCCAGGATCCTCGACGACCAGAACCCCTTCGCCCTGCCGCCGGGCGTGGCCACCGACACGCTGATCCTCACCAGCGTCGACCTCCGCGGGCGCTCCGACCACGGCGGCCTACGCGTCATCCCCTACGCCCAGGCTGCCGCCGAAGCGGGCGTGTTCACCCCCGTCAACCAGACCGACACGGAGTAGCCCGCCCATGGCCAACATCCAGCACATCCCGCTGGCGCAGCTGCGCATCTCACCCCGCAACGCCCGCAAGACCGGTGGCCAGGCGATCGACGAACTCGCCGCCAGCATCGCGGCCGAGGGCCTGCTCCAGAACCTCGTCGTGACCGCGGCCAACGACGGCCTGTACGAGGTCGAGGCCGGCGGTCGCCGCCTCCGCGCCCTGCAGCTGCTCGATCAGGACGGTCGGCTGCCGGAAGCCCTCGCGGCCGTGCCGTGTCAGGTGGTGCCGGCCGATGTCGCCGGCGAAGCCAGCCTCGCCGAGAACACGATCCGCGAGGCCATGCACCCAGCCGATCAGTTCGAAGCGTTCAAGGCGCTCGTCGACGCGGGCCGCTCCATCACCGAGGTGGCCGCGCGCTTCGGCGTCACCGAGATCTTCGTCCGCCAGCGCCTGCGCCTGGCCCGGGTGCGCCCCGAGTTCCTGCAGATGTACCGCGACGACGAGATGAACCTGGAACAGCTGCAGGCGCTGGCGACGACCGACAACCACGAGCTTCAGCGCCAGGCGTGGTACTCCGCCCTCGATCCCTGGAACCGCGGCGCCCGCAGCCTGCGCGAGTTCATCATGCGCGAGAAGGTGCCCAGCAACTCGCGGCTCGCACGCTTCGTTGGCATCGAGGCGTACCGCGCGGCAGGCGGTGAAGTGGTCCAGGACCTCTTCAGCACGCAGGCATGGCTCGCCGACCCGGCGCTGGTGGACAAGCTGGCGATGGACAAGCTGGAGGCGGAAGCCGAGAAGCTGAGGGCCGCTGGCTGGTCGTGGGCGGAACCCGTGCTCGACCTCTCATACGACGTCAAGGCCCAATACCCGCAGCTTCCGCAGCCGGATGACCGGGAGTACTCCGACCCGGCGCACGCGGAACGCATCGAGGCGATCGACGCGCGACTCCGCGAGATCGATGCCATCGACGACAGCACGTTGTCCGCTGGCGAGCGCGAAGACCTCGACGCCGAGTACGACAACCTCACGATCGAGCGCGACGAGATCGAGGATAGCGCCAGGGCCGTGTGGCCGGCCTCCATCAAGGCCGTCGCCGGCGTCCTGCTCACCGTGGGTCATGGCGGGACGCTGGAGATCTGCGACGGCCGGCTGCGGCCGGGCCAGAGCGTAGCGAAGTCCGGCAAGATCAAGGGCGACCCGCAGGCGCCCAGCGCCGCCGATGCACGGACCCGCAAGCCCGATCTGTCCGAGGCCGTGCGCCGCACCCTCTCCGTGCACCGCAGCGCGGCCGCAGCGGCGCAGCTTGCCAAAGACCCCACGCTTGCCCACTGCGTGCTGCTGGAGCAGATGCTGAACTCGCACTGCCTGGACCGCTTCGGCAACAACGGCCTCTCGCTCAGCCTTGCGGGAGTCAACCACCTGCAGGACGGCAGCGCCGAGATCCACGAGGCGCTGCGCGCTGCGATCGCCGCACGCCTGCAGATCATTGACCAGGTGCCGAAGAAGGGCACGCTGCAGTTCCTGCTGCAGCAGACCGATGCGTGGCGTCTTGAACTGCAGGCTGCCCTCGTGGTCGCCCACTTCAACGGCACCACCGGCAGCGAGACTGGGCATGAGGGCGTGGCGGCGATCCACGCCGTCACCGGCTACAACATGGCCGACCACTGGAATCCGACCACCGACGACTTCCTCGGCCGCATCCATGCCGACCTGGTCGCCGAGGCCGTGATCGAGGCGCGCGGGAAGGAGGCTGCCGCGCAGCTGAGGGGCCTCAAGAAGGCCGACCGCGTGGCCACCGCCGCCAAGCTGCTGGCCGGCACCGGCTGGCTGCCGAAGCCGCTGCGCGGCCCCAGCTACGGCAAGAAGGCCGCGGCCGACGTCGCCAAGGCAGAGAAGCCCGCAAAGGCAGCCAAGCCGGTGAAGGACAAGGCGCCGAAGAAGGCCACGAAGGCCGCCGCGAAGAAGAAGATCGCGCCGACCAGGAAGGCGGGCGCCAAGGGCGCGAAGAAGACGTCCAAGAAGAAGGCGACCCAGGCATGAGCGTCCCTCGCCCTCCTCTCACCGGGATGCCGCTGGGCACGCCCCCAGCGCCGGCCCTTGGCCCAGTGGCGGCCAAGCAGGAGCCGCCCAAGGAGACCGCCACCATGGTCGCCAATCAGATCCTCAAGGCCTTGGCCTCGCGGACCGGCTGGACGCCCTCCGGAGTGCTGCGCGAGGCGATCAACCCGCGCCGCCCCGAAAACTGGAAGGAGGCCATCCGGCAGCTGCGCGACACGGGGATGATCGAAGCCATGGGGCATACCCGCTGGGTCCGCTACCGGCTCGGCGCCAAGGCGAAGACGCAGGAGCCGAAGGCGCCGATCGCGAAGGTAAGTATGTGCTCGACGGTGAGCGCGTCACCGCCCCACGCATCGCCCGTCGAGCCGGCGGACGTGAAGGAGCCGGGACAGCAGCAGGATGGCCCCCAGGCGGCCGCCCCGCCTCCCATCGATTCCTCGCGCGCCACGCAATCGGCCGACACGGACGACCTGATCCCGGAGATCCGCCTGATGGCCGAACTCGACCAGGTGGTGAACCACTGGAAGCTCCGCGCCTGTATCGACGACGACGCGATCGCCCGCGCGACCGCATGGCTCCGCAACAAGTTCAGGAAGGCAGCATGAGCGCCGCCCACGACTACTCCACCTTCTGGCTGCTCTTCGGCAAGTACGGCCCCACGATGACGATCGAGCAGCTGCGCGAGGCGTTCTTTCCGCACGCGGCCATGAAGACCATGGCGAACAAGCACAGTGCGGGCCTTCTTCCTCCGCGAACTGGTGACGTTTACGACACGCGTGACGTCGCTGCGTGGTGGGATGGCCAACGCGCACGGGAAGCGGCGGGATAGCCTAGCGGCAGCGCCGCGCAGAGCAGACGCTTCGACGCTAGGTCTCCATGGCGGCTCAATGGAGCGGTCGTCGCGACAACTGAGGAACAAGAAAGGGGCCCGAAGGCCCCTTTCTTACTGCTGCGCCGGGTCGCCTCACATGTTCCAGCGATCACCGATGAAGTCAGGGCGGCTGGTATAGGGCAGCCGATAGGTTCCTGCTTGATCCTGCCGATTGAGCTCGCGAGCGACGCTGCGAACCTCGGCCGACACTTCCAGCTCACGACCAAGATCCCCTAGCCCATCAGCCATACGACGGATGTTGCTGAGCGTTTCTTCGTGCTGGTTCAACCTATTCATATTGTCACCCTGATCATGAGGACCGCAGGCCTAACTTCGTGTGGATGGCTGCGGGCCAACTTCGCTTGCCCATATAGTCAACCAAAAGGTTGTGATAGTTGCGGATGGACCTTTTGAGTTCGGCGTCCGTTCCGTAATTGTTAATTTTTAGCTTGATCTCTTCACTTCCAAGGTCATCACACGTGATGCCGCGACCGTGCGAATGCCAGCGCTGGGCGTCACCCAGGACCTCGGCAATCTCGTTGGCCCTGGTCTGCTTGTCGGCGTCAGAGACAGCCGCGCCGGAAGTCGACCTGGCATGCCAATTCTTGAACTTGTAGCGGGGCAGCCACTCCCGCAGAAGCGACTTTGAATGCTCGATCGCTTGTTCGATGTGAAAGAGCTTGGCCGGATCGAACTTCTCAATGAGATACGAGATCTCCGCCCGAACGTGGCCAGCATCAGGCGCTGCATTGATGGTCTGCACCAGCTCCTTGTACTTGGCCAGGTAGCCCATTCCGGGCACATACTCGCCGTTCGAAGCCCCGTACTGGGGGTCGATCGGCCCCAGCACCGAGTGGTAGTCCATGTAGATGTCATCGCCGGATAGCGCGAGAACCGTACCCGCGCTATAGGCGAAGTTCGGAATGATGAAGATCACTTCCTGGTAGTGCTGGCGCATCGCACGAACCATGCGCTCAACCGTCTCGATGTAGCCGCCAGTCGTTTCGAGGACGACAGCCAGCTTCTCAGCGCCGGCGGCAGGATCATCGTCCCGCGCCTCGGCCAGCTCCTCGATCGCGAGCCGCACGACGTCGTCCCAAGGCGGGGCCATGGGACCGACAATAGAGAGCACATCCGCGGCCAGCGCTCGGCCCAAATCCATGTTGCAGTTGTTTAAGAACCCATCAACGATGGACTCCGCTCTCAGGCGCTCCATTCCAGCCTGTCCCCCAGACCCCGACTAAATTAACCGCACATTATAAGCAACCTTAACGGCTGTCCATAACCCGTAGGTAACGGGGGAGCAACGCCAAGGGAGGGCCGGGGTGCACCATTGGAGTACCAGATCGGCCGGAGCCCTCATTGGGTCTAGCGGTCGGTCCAGTCCATCATCGGGGCGACGGAGAGGCGGGCGGAAGCGGCGTAGGAAGCGGGAACGGCAGGCATGGCGGGGACCGGTGGGGAGCGGGGATTGTCCCCGATCGCCCGCGGCAGTTCTAACCGCCCGGCTGAACGGCGGGTCGCCGCCGCACCCGGCCGCCCCACGGAACCGCCGGCCGGGTGCGGGGCGCCGCGCACCCGCCGCTACCAGCGGTACTCCACGCTGGCCGAATAGAACCCGCCGTCGCCGGACACCGGGCCGTTGACCGGGTACGCGTAGTACTGGCCCGGCTGGACCAGGGCCTGCGGCAGTTTTTCCGGCAGGCGGTTGAACAGGTTGTTGGCGGTCAGCGACAGGCGCAGGCGTTCGCTGGCCTGGAAGCCCAGGTCCAGGTCGGTCAGCCAGATCGGGTCGATGGTGTACGCCACCTCCTCCGAGGCCGGGCGCCCGACCGGGACGCCGTAGCGCTCCAGCGAGCCGTAGCGGGTCAGGCGCAGCAGCGCGCTCCAGCGTCCCAGGCGCCAGTCGGCGCTGAGCACCTGCTTGCTCTTCGGCGACAGCAGCAGCAGGAGGTTGGCGTTGCTGCGGCTGAACCCCGGCACGCCGTAGTCGGTCAGCCCGTCCGGGGTGGGCGCCACGCCGCGCAGCTCGCCGCGGGTCCAGTTGCCCGCCGCGGTCCAGCGCACGCTGCCGAAGCGGCCGAAGTCGCTGGCGGCCTCGAACGTGGCTTCCACGCCCTCGTTGCGGGTATGCGCGGCGTTGAGCAGGTAGGACACCGCGTCGGCCGGGCCGTAGCCGAGCGACTGCAGCAACGGCAGCGCGCCCGGGTAGCTGTCGCCGGAGATCGAGGTGGAGGTGGCGATGCGGTTGTCCACGTCGATGCGGTAGACGTCCACCGCCGCGGTGGCGCCGTCCCAGGGCTGGAACACGATGCCCAGGCTGTAGTTCTCCGATTCCTCCGGCCGCAGCGGGCGCGCGCCCAGGGCCTGCGCCTGCGGCGAACCGACCTGCAGGGTGTAGGTCACGCCGGCCGGCGAGTTCTGGGTGAACTTGTGCGCCTGTGCGGCCAGCGCCGGCGCCTGGAACCCGGTGCTGGCGGTGCCGCGCACGGCCCAGCGCCGGCCCAGCTCCACGCGCGAGGAAACGCGCCAGGTGGAGGCGGTGCCGAAGTCCTCGTAGTCCTCGTGGCGCGCGGCCAGGTCCACGGTCCAGCGCCGCACCGGGTTGAGCGACAGGCCGGCGTACACCGCCCAGTTGTCGCGCTCGACCTGCACCGCGTCTTCCGGGCTGAACCCGGCCAGCGCCTGCGAGTAGCCCACCGCGCGGCTGAAGGGCTTGCCGGCGTTGGGGCCGTCCAGGATCACCGCGCCGCCATGGGTGTAGGACTGCGGATCGCCGGCCCACTTGCGGTAGGACTCCCGGCGCGCCTCGGCGCCCAGCGACAGTTCCAGCGGCCCGGCCAGGCCCACCTCGAAGCCGCGGCGCAGGTCCAGGTTCCAGGTGGTGGCCTCGTAGCGCACCTTGCCCAGGTAGAAGCTGGTCTGGCTGTCCAGGCCGAAGGTCGGGTTGATCGAGTCGTGGATGTAGGCGCGGATCGCGTCGTGGCCGTTGGTGACGCTGGCTTCCCATTCCCAGTCCGCGGCCAGCGTGCCGCGCAGGCCGAGGGTGGCACCCACGCTCTGCTCCCTGATCTCCTCCTTCGGCTGGAAGCCGTCCGGATGGATCGCGCGCACCACCTCGTCGCGCCACACCGGCCGGTAGAACTGCGGTGCCCAGGCCTGGCGGCCGGCGTGGTTGAGGAAGGCGAACAGTTCCAGCGACTCGCCCAGCGGGGTGCCGGCACTGGCGGTGAAGCCGCGCAGCCGGGACTTGCGGCGACCATTGATCGGCCAGCGCCACTTGCCGCGGTCGACCTCGTACTCGCGCGGGTCGAGGCTGGCGCCTGCGGGGATCTGCGGCCGCCACACCGAGCCGCCGGGCACGACCGGGTTGCCGTCGGCGTCGCGCAGGAAGAACAGCGGATAGTCCAGCGGCACCGGGCTGCTGGTGATGGTCGGGTCCTGGTCGTCGTACTGGAGGGCGAAGTTGATGTAGCCCTCTCGGCCCAGGCCGAACCCGGCCCTGGCAGTGAGGGTGTGCAGCCCGCCCTCCCCGCCGTCGTTGACCCCGTAGCGGTAGGCCACCTCGCCGCCCTCGGCCTGGCGGCTGGTGATGATGTTGACCACGCCGGCGATGGCGTCCGAGCCGTACAGCGCCGAGGCACCGTCGCGCAGGACCTCGATCCGCTGGATCGCGCCGGTCGGGAAGGTGGCCAGGTCCACCGGCGCCTGCCCGGTCAGGCCGCCGGCGCCGAACAGGGCGGTGGTGTGCCAGCGCTTGCCGTTGACCAGCACCAGGGTGTGGTTGGGGCTGAGGCCGCGCAGCTGGCCGACGCGGACCATGCTGCCCAGGTCGGTGGCGTTGGCGCGCACCGGCGTGTTCCAGGCCGGCAGGGTGGCGTTGAGCGCCTCGAACAGGTCGGTGCGGGTGGTGCTTTCCAGTTCCTGCGCGCTGATCACGTCGATCGGCGCGGGGCTGTTGCCGATGGTGCGGCCGGCGGCACGGGCGCCGGTGACGGTCACCCGGTCCAGGGTGGTGGCGGCGCCGCTGCCGCCGGGCTCCGGCTCGCCGCCCCCGGCCGCGTGCAGGTCGGGGATGGCGAGGAGCAGGCTGATGGAAAGGGCCAGCACGCTGGCCCGCGGGGAATTGCTCATGCGGGGGAATTCCTCGGCAGGGGGCGGCGCCGCGCGGGCCGCGGCGGCCGCCCGGGAAGGGGATCAGCCCTGGCGGCGGCCGGCTTCGGCGGCACGCACCACCCGCAGGAAGTTGCCGCCCCAGATCGCGGCGACCTGCTCGCGCGTGTAGCCGCGGCGCAGCAGCTCGGCGGTGACGTTGGCCGCGTCGGCCTCGCTGTCGAAGCCGGTGACGCCGGCGCCGTGGTCGAAGTCGCTGCCGATCCCGACGTGCTCCACGCCGATGCGCCTGGCGATGTAGTCCAGGTGGTCGACCAGGTCGGAGAGGGTGGCCGGCTGCTCGTTCTGCTTGAGCGCGTCGTGGAAGCGCTCGCGGGTCGGCGCATCCTGCGCGTCGCTGCCCTCGTTGGCCACCGCGAACTGCTCCGGCAGGCCGAACTCCGCGCGCAGGCGGGCGATCTTCGCGCGCCAGGCGTCGTCCGGCGCGCGCAGGTAGGGCTTGAACGGGGTCACCAGGACCACGCCGCCCTTGGCCTTGATCAGGTCCAGTTCCCCGTCGCTGAGGTTGCGGCTGTTGTCGACCAGGGCGCGGGCGTTGGAATGGGTGGCCACTACCGGCACCCGGCTCAGCTCCACGGTCTGCTTCAGCGCCGCCGGGGTCAGCTGGGATACGTCGATCAGCACGCCCAGGTCGTTGAAGCGCGCCACCGCCCGGCGGCCCAGCTCGCTGAGCCCGCCGTGGCGCTCGGCCACGCCGTCCTGCGGCCGCGAGGAGTCGGCAAACGCGTTGTGCCCGGCGTGGGCGAGCCCGGCCACGCGCACGCCGGCCTGGTGGAAGCGGTCGAACGCGGCCAGGTCGGTGCCGAGGATGCGTGCGTTCTGGAAGCCGAGCAGCACCGCCACCTTGCCCTCGCGGTGCAGGCGCTCGATGTCGTCGGCGCTGCGCGCCAGTTCCGCCTGGCCGCCGCTGCCGGCGATCCATTCCTGCACCGCCGCCAGCTTGGCCTCGGCGTCCTGGCGGGCCTTGGCCAGGCCCTGCGCGTCCTCCGGGCCCGGGCCGACCGCGATCGAGAACACGATCGCGTCCACCCCGCCCTGGCGCACCCGCTCGAAACTGGTGCGCTTGCCGCCGTCCGGCAGCCAGTAGCGCTTCGGCGTGTCGGGCAGCAGCACGTCGGCGTGCCCGTCCAGCACCAGGATCTCCTGGTGGACGGCGGCCGGGTCGGCGGCGGACTCCGGCGCGGGAGCGGCGGCAGTACCGGCCCCGGCGGCGGCGTCGCGGCCGCCGCAGGCGGCAAGCGCCAGCGCCAGGGCCAAGGCGGCGATGGGACGGGGAAGCGGGAGCGTGGAGCGCGGATGCAATGCGGACATGGACATTCCTGTGGGGTTTCATCAGGCAAGGCGGGGCCATGGCCGCCGCGAACGGCAGCCCTGGCGGGACCGGGGTGGCGCCGGATCAGGCCGCGCGCGCGGCGCGGCTACATCGCGCGGGGCGGCAGGGCGGCGGCGGGCAGCGGCTCATCACTGCCCCGCGGTGGCCGCGTAGGGATCCGGCTCGGCCAGCAGCTCGTCCATCAACGCGTTGAAGCGGGCCACGTACTCCTCGTAGTAGCCGCCGGTGACCGGGCCGGTGAAGCCGGTATAGATCTCGCGCACCTCGCCGCGGCGGTCGATCACGATGGTGGTCGGGAACGCGGCCATGTAGTTCAGGCCCTGCAGCTTCTCGGTGGCCAGCTTCTTGTCGGCCACGCCGCCGTGGACGATGTCGTAGCGGATGTCGAAAAGGTCGCGGAACTTGCGCAGGCGCTGCTGGAAGTACTCGAAGCTGTCCTCCTGCTCGAAGGCCACGGCGATGGCCTCCACCCCGCGCTGCCGGTTCTCGCGGAACCAGGGCGCGAGGAACCGGGTCTGGTCGGTGCAGTTGGGGCACCAGGTGCCGATCACCTCGACGATCACCACCTTGCCGCGGTACTTGTCATCCCGCAGCGACACCGGCCGCCCCTCCAGGTCGGGGAAGCTGAAGTCGATGCTGCGGCGGCCATCCTTGAGGTAGGTGAGGCGGTAAGGATCAGGCAGTTCCACCTCGTCGCTGCGGTGGCCCTCGAACCTGGCCACGTTGTAGATGCCGAAGCTGATCGCACCCTGGATCTGGCCGTCCTCGATGGTGCCGCGGACCAGCACCGGGCTGGGCCCGCTGAAGTGCGACAGCCAGAAGCGGTCGCCCTGGACCACGCCTTCCAGCTCGCGGGTATCGCCCACGACGGTCATGAACACCCCGGTCAGGCGCGTGCCTTCCTGCCGCAGCAGCGCGACCTGGTTGGGCCCGGCGCTGCGGTCGCGGTTGAGGATGGCCCACTTGCCGTCGAGGTTGGCGGCGCTGCCGGCATCCCGCTCCGGCGGCACGAAGCGCCAGGCCTGGCCATGCTCGGCGGTGAACGGCAGGTCGTTGGCGCCGTTGCGCTTCGGGACCAGGTCGCGGTAGTGCCCGACCAGGCGCTTGCCGCCGGAACCCTCCTCCACCGTGGCCTCGAGCGCGGCGTCGTAGGTGTTCATCACCGCGCGGATGCCGCCACCGGCCAGCTTCTCGACCTCGAACTCGTCGCGGCGGCTGCCGTTGAGCAGCACCAGGCGCGGTTGCGCGCCTTCCAGCCCGGCCAACTCGAAGTTGAACGGCAGCGCCTCGCCGTTGACGGTGAACTCGCCGCGCCACAGGCCCTCGGCGGGCGCGACCGTGCCGGCCAGCGCATGCGCGGCGCACAGCGCCAGCAGCAGGGCCAGTCCGTGGCGGAGGATGGAGCGGTATGCATGCCTCATGCCGGTTCCCGTGGCGGAGGAAGGTTCCGCCGGCTTGCATCCGTCGATGCGCTGCGCTGGCGGCTCATGAACTGTAGGCAGCGCCCGCCGGCGCAATCCAGAGGCCAACACCCCGGAACTGATGACGATTGCTCCAAAGGAAATGAGCGGCGGCCTCCGCTGCATGGCCACGGCCGACCCGGCCAGCAGGTCGTGGCCGAATGGACGTCCGCGTCCCTCACGCGACACGCGCAGCCTCACAGCCCCAGTCATGCGGCGCGTCGACCAGTCAGTTGGACTTGCGCGAACACCCTGCGCAACCTGGCCTGACATCAGCGCGCGTGATGCAAGTGGTTTTGGCATTGAATCGCCTCACCGCAAATGCAAACCTCCCCATGCAATCCGGGCAGCCGCACGATCGTCGTCGCTCTCTACCGGGGGCAATGCGGGAGATGGCGCGCAACTGCGTGGCGAGCTCCCGGGACGGGAACCGGACGCGGAATCCCCGCTCCCGCGCGAGGTGTGGGCCTTCATGCATCCGCCAGGGTGATCTGGCCCCAAACGCAGGGGCACTGCGTCCACTAAGGAAGGTTGATATGCGCGAACTGAGCACTAACGAAGTTGCGGTTGCGTCCGCCGGCGTTATCGACACCGGCGGCGAACTTGCCGCCGGCCTGATCATGGCGGGTGCCGCGGGAATGGTTGGCGCCCTCCTTGGCGCTGCGGGCGGTCCGGTTGGCAGCGCCATGCTCGGGGTGACGTTCGCCCGCGCCGGCTTCAAGTACGTCGAGTACATCACCAAGTGAGGACACGCAAATGCGCGAACTGACCTGTCGTGAGCTCCATGACGTGAATGGCGGTGCTTCCGTGCTCGGCACCATCTGGCAGGTAAGCCTGCCGGCACGGGCGGTGGCCGGCTCGGCCGCACTCGGCTGGGCGATAGGCTCTGCCATCTACCGGACCTATGACGATGAGATCCAGGCCGGATTGGATTGGCTGCTGAACTGAGCCACTGGCCCCGCGCGCGCAAGCGCGCGGGGCATCGAGACCGATGACTGCACACGGCCAACCAGCCCCAGGTACCCGCAGGAGCATTGCGGAACTCCTCGTCGTTTCCTCGGCCGCCTTGGTGCTGGCGCTCGCGCTGCACTCCCCCGCAGCCCGTCTCGCCCTGGCCACCGCCATGGACGGGTTCGACAACGTCTTCCTATGCGTCCTGTTCGCAGGCCTGGGCTTGCTCGATCTGGCCGGGCGCCTGCCTGCCGTCTTCCGCAAGGATGCCCGCCGCATCCGGCTGGTACTGTGGCTTGGCTTTGCCGGCGCGGTCCTGCTGTTCGGCGGTTATGCGCTTCCGGGCATACTGCTGGCCGAGCTGGCCTTCGACCTGGTGTACGCCGTTGCCGGCATGCGCGGCGGTGTGGCTCCCGGCCGTCGCATTGCCCCGTCAGGCCCCAGGAGGGACCGCCAATGAAAAGCGTCGTGATCCGCATCCTCGCCGCGATGCTGTCCCTCGCCGGCGTCGTGGTCCTGGTCTCCCGGCTCATCCAGCTGGTGCAGGGCGATGCACAGGCCTCGGCACTGGAATACGCGGTGCTGGCCGGCGCCGCCTGCGGCACCTGGATGTTCGGGCGTTTCGCGCTCAACGGCGAGCGCGATCCGCTGATGCGCAGGCTGTCGGCACGCAAGCCCGGGCAGCCGGACAGCCGCTAGGCGCCAGTCCGCCAACGCACCGCCGGCTAGCGCCCTTCGCCGGCCGCCCGCTGGCGTTGCTGCAGGGCGCGGCGCAGGGCGGCGTCCGGTTGCAGGGAGCGATCCCAGCGGCGGTAGCTGTCGGCCAGGGCCAGGCGCAGCGCGGGATATGGATCCGGCTTGTCCTCGCCGCGCAGCGCGGAGGTCGCCTGGGCCCAGCTGCCGGCGCGGCCCAGGCGCGCGCGGGCGCGCACCACGCTGCGGCAGTCGGTGTCCAGCGCGCGCGCCAGGAAGCAGGCATACCAGGCGTCGCCGGGATTCCAGCCCGGCTGCGCCAGCAGTCCGCGCACATAGGCGCGCGAGGCGCCGGCATAGCGCTCGACCTCGGCGGCGAAGCTCTCCGGATAGGCGCGGGCGTAGCGGTCGATGTCGGCCAGGCGGCCGTCGATCCAGGCATCGCCCGTGTCGTAACGGGGTCCGGGCTCCGGCGTTGCGGTGGCCGTGGCGCGGGCCTGCGCCGCCAGCGGCAGCGGGATGCCCGCACCGCAGGCGGCCAGGCACAGGGTTACGAACAGGATCCGGCGGTACGTCGCGTGCGGGAAGCGGAAGCGGGCCATGGCGGCATTGTGCCGCGGCCGCGGGCGCGGCGCGCGCAGCTCCCGCCGGCGGGCCGTGTGCGGGATCAGGCGGCGGTGCCGGCGGCGATCCGGGTGATGGCTTCCGGCAGCTCCGCCGCGCTGGCCACGGTGCGCACCCGCGGATGCGCCTCGGCCAGGCCATGGTCGGCCTCGTGGGCCCAGGTGAGCGCGTAGGGGATGTGCACGCCCCAGCCGCCCAGCCGCACCACCGGCTCGATGTCCGAGCGCAACGAGTTGCCAACCATCACGAACTGCTCCGGCGCGATGCCGAACTCGGCCAGCACCCGCGCATAGGTCGGCGGGTCCTTCTCGGACACGATCTCGATGCGCGGGAACAGGTCGGCCAGGCCGGAACGGGCGATCTTGTCCTCCTGGTGGAACAGGTCGCCCTTGGTCACCAGTACCACCTGCCAGCGCGCGGCCACCGCCTCCACCGCGTCGCGGATGCCGTCCAGCAGCTCCACCGGATGGGCCAGGGTGTCGCGGCCGATGTCGACCACCTGCTGCAGGTCGCGGGCGCTGATGCGCGCTTCGGTCAGTTCGATCGCCGCCTCGATCATCGACAGGGTCATGCCCTTGACGCCGTAGCCGAACACCTTGAGGTTGCGGCGCTCCACCTCCAGCAGGTGGCGCAGGGTGCCGGCGTCGTGCAGGTCGATGTAGCGGCCGATGATTTCCTCGTAGCGCTTCTCCGCGGCGCGGTAGTAGTCCTCGCTGCGCCACAGGGTGTCGTCGCCATCGAAGCCGACCAGGCGGATGTCGTGCATGGGGGTATCCGGAACGCGGGCGCCATCACGGCGGGCGTGCAGGATAGCAGCGGGGACGGCCCCGGGAAAAAAGGAAGCGGGCCGGGGCCCGCTTCCGTCATGCATGGGGTGCCGCGTTACTCCTGCGGCGCGCCGCCCTGCTGCTGGTTCTGGATGAAGGTGCGGTACTCCTCGGGGGTCAGTTCGCCATCGCCGTCGGCGTCGGCCGTGGCGAACACGCTGGACAGCGCGGAGTGGGCCTGGGCCTCGCTGCGGCTGATGCTGCCGTTGCCGTCGGTGTCCAGGTCGGCCCAGCTCTGGCCCTGGCCGCTGGCGCCGGCCTGCGACTGCTGTGCCGCGCCGGCCTGGGCCTGGGTCGGGGTCTGCTGCTCGGTGGGCGTGGTGCTCTGCGCGAACGCCAGCGGCGCGGCGGCAATCATGCCCAGGAACAGCAGGCCGGTCGGGGTGCGGGTGTGGTGCTTGTTCATTGGCGTACTCCGTCGGGTGGAAGGACGTGACTGCTTGCTTTGCAGAACACGGGTCGCACCTTGCAACGTCGCGGATGAACCGGATTTGGGCCGCGGCCGCGCCGCGAACGCGGCGTTAACCACAGCGTCCGCGCTGCGTTGTAGCCGCTGGTTAGCGGCGCGTGGACGCCAGGTTAGGGGCGTCTTCAAGGACGCCATGTAACCGCTTTAGCGGGCCTCGTCGGGCCCGGTGGAGTTCCCGCCGGGGGCACGCCGGTGGCTGAACAGCCACCAGCCCAGCACGCTGCCGGAGGTGGCGCCGATCACTTCCAGCAGGACCCGGGTGCCCAGGTTGTCGGCGTCGTGGATGCCGGCCAGGGCCAGGCGCGCGTACAGCGGCGACTCCAGCTTCACCATGCCGATGTAGAACAGGTTCCAGGCATCCAGCCCCGCGGCGATGGCGGTGGCGATGACCGCGCCCCAGCCAACCACGTGCCCGATCTGCATGCCGGTGCGTCGCCCGAGCCAGGCCCATCCGGCGTACACCAGCACGCCGACGAGGAAGGCGATCAGTCCGGCTTCGAGGCAGCCAAGCAGGCCGGTGTGCAGCGGAAGGTTCATCGGGCGGGCGGGACCTGGGCAAACGGGCCGACAAGTCTAGCCGGGCCGGTCGCCTCAGTCCTCGCCCTCGCGGCGGGCGGCCAGCGCCACCTGGCCGTCCGCGTCCACCGTCACGTCCAGCAGGATCGGCTGGCAGCAGACCTGGCAGTCCTCCACGTACTGCTGGTTGCCGCCACTGGGATCCACCGGGGTCTCGAAGCTCTCCCCGCACCAGGGGCATTGCACGGTCAGCCACTCTTCCATCAGCGCACCTCCGTCAGCGCACCGGGACGTCGTAGGCGAGGGTCGGATCCGGTTCCGGGTCCAGGGTGTAATGCCACCACTCCCGCGGGTAGTTGCGGAAGCCGCCGGCCACCATCGCCGCGCGCAGGCGCTGGCGGTTGGCCTGCTGCGCCGGCGCCACCGGGGCGTCGGTGTGCGCGGACGGGTCGAAGAAGTCGAACGGGGTGCCCATGTCCAGCGGCTCGCAGCGGCCGTCGCCGTCGCAGCGCACCAGGGTCAGGTCGACGGTGGCGCCGCGGCTGTGGCCGGAACTGTCGGCGATGTACTCCGGCACCAGCGCGTCCTTGTCCACCCGCGGGTACCAACGTGCCTTCTGTCCCGGGTCGTCGTCGGCGCGCGCCCAGTGCATGAAGGCCTGCACCGCACGCACCGGGCGGTAGCAGTCGTAGACCAGCAGGCCCAGGCCCTCGGCCTGCAGGTCCTGCTGCACCCGGGCCAGGGCCTCGGCCACCGGCCGCAGCAGCAGGCAGGCGTTGCCTTCGTAGCCGGGTACCGGCGCACCGGTGAAGTTGTCCGGTCCGGCATAGCGCGCCTCCACGCGGATGCCGGGGGCCAGGGTGCGGACCTCGACCAGGCCGGCCGCGGCGGCGTCGCGTGCCGGCGACACCCGCACCGGTTCGCCGCCGGCCACCGCCGGCGCCAGCAGCAGCGCCGCCAGCAGCGCGCACAGGCGCTCAGGGGCAGTCGCGCTCGCGCACGAAACGGAGGTCCTGGTAGTCATAGCTGAAGTCCGCTTCCGGATCGACCTTGGACAGGCGCAGGGTACCCCCGCCCGCCTCCGGCGGGTGCAGCCAGGCCTCCGCGTCGATGCCGTCGTCGTCCCAGTCCAGCAGCCAGCGCTCGCCCACCCGCATCAGCCGCCCGCGCATGCGTGGCGAGCGCACCGAGGCGAAGCCGATGCCGTCGGCGCGCGGGCACAGCGCCACCTCGCCGAACCACGGATCGCGCCAGATCCCGAGCAACGCCGCGGCCTCGCGGCGCGTGGCCGGGCGCCGCGCGCGGGTGTCCGGCGCCGGCTCGGCCTGGCGGCGCAGGGCGTGTTCGCGCTCCAGCAGGGCGGCGTAGTGGGCCACGTCCAGGGCCGGATCCGGGCGGGTGTAGCGCTTGGCCAGCACCTGGCCCAGCACCGTGCGCGCGTCCTCGGCCTCGCCGTTGATGAGGATGACGATGCCGGTGCGCAGGTCCGGCAGCAGGATCACCGAGGAATACATGCCCGACAGGGTGCCGGTGTGGGCCACCTTCCAATGCCCGTCCATGTCGGACAGGCGCCAGCCGTAGCCGTAGGCATGGAAGTGGCTGTTGTCCCACTCGCGCATGCGCCGGCCCACCGGCATCGGCATGTGCCCGGTCCACGCCTGCTGGCGCTGCTCCGCCGACAGCCACGGCTGCGCCGGATCCAGCCAGGCGCCCACCCAGCGCAGCATGTCCTCCAGGCTGCAGCGGATGCCGCCGGCGGCCATCGAGGTGATGTCCGGGACCACGCCCCGCTCCGGCGGCGCCGGCAGGTTGCGCCCGTCCACACGCCGGTGCGGGCGCGCGATCGGGCCGGCTTCGCCGGCGTTCCAGCTGCCCACGCGGCAGCCGTCCATGCCCAGCGGCGCGAACACCTCCTCGCGCACCAGCTGCGCGTAGGGCTTGCCGCCGGCCGCGGCCGCGACCTCGCCGGCGACCACGTACAACAGGTTGTCGTAGGCGTAGCCGGAGCGGAAGCTGGTCACCGGCTCCAGGTGCGCCAGCCCGGCGATGATGTCGGCGCGGGTGAAATCGTTCGGTTCCGGCCACAGCATCAGGTCGCCCGCGCCCAGGCCCAGGCCGCTGTTGTGCACCAGCAGGTCGCGCACCTGCATGTTGGCGGTGACCCAGGGGTCGTGCATGCGGAACTGCGGCAGGTGCTTCACCACCGGGTCGTCCCAGCGCAACCGGCCCTGGTCGACCAGCCGCGCCAGCACCGCCGCGGTCATGGCCTTGCTGTTGGAGGCGATCTTGAACAGCGCCTCCGGCGTCACCGGCTCGCCGCTGCCGGCGGCAAGCTCGCCGCGCGCCACCACCGCGGCGACCTTGCCGTCCTCGATCACACCGACCGCGATGCCGGGCAGGTCGTAGCGGGCGACCGCCTCGTCCACCGTGCGCTCGACGAACGCCTGCGCGGGGCCGGGAAGCGTTGCGCCGGCCACGGCCGGCGCGGCAAAAAAAGCGGCCGCAAGGGCGGCCGCAGGAGGGAGGAAACGCAGCATCACCTGCTCCTCGATGCGGGCCTGTCGTCCATGATCGGGCCCGCGTCGTCCGGTTGTCAGTACTCCAGCGCCAGCACCAGCTGGCCGTAGCGCGGCGACTGCAGGAAGCGCTCGCGGCCGAAGAACTCGTCGCGGGTGCCGATGCTCGACTCCAGGTCCTGGTAGACCCAGACCGGGCGCTGGCGGTTGAAGATGTTGTACGCCGACAGCTTGGCCGAGAACCTGGCCGGGCCGAACTGGCGCTCGTAGCCCACGCTCAGGCCGACGTCGATGTACCACGGCATGCGCCCGGCGCCGCCGCGCGCGGAATGCTCGTACACCCGGTCCGAGGTGCTCCAGGTGTCGCCTTCCTGCGGATTGGCGAAGGCCTCCTCCGGGGTGCACTTGTCCACGCACACGAAGTAGCTGTGGTAGAGCTTCCAGTTGTACGGGTTGCCGACGCCGAAGCCGGTGATCGGGCCGCCGGAGCGGGCGTCCACGGTCGCGCCCAGGCTCCAGTTCTCGGTCAGGGCGTAGGTGCCGCGCAGCTTGACCTGGTGGCGGTGGTCGTTGGCCAGCGGGCCATGGCCGCGGTAGTTCACGAACGGGTCGTCGAAGTTCTCGGTGCGGCCGGTATCACCGAAGTTGGTGTCGGTGTTGACCGGGCCCTCGGCGTTGCCCTCGCTCCAGGACAGGGTGTAGGAGGCGTTGAACGCCCACTTGCCATCCCATGCGCGGTCCAGCTGCAGCTCCAGCGCCTTGTAGGTGCGCTTGGGCTTGCTCCAGCCGCGCTGGCCGGTCGGGGTCGAGCCCACGTACTCCCACTCGCCGTCGATGTACTCGTAATCGTCCGACTCGGTCCAGTAGCCACCCTTCGAGGTATCGACGGTGATGTAGCCGTCGTTGCTGCCGTCGCAGTCGGTGTCGCCCCAGATGGTGACGTCCTTGCCCGGGTTGCCCATCACCCACACGCTGGGCACGCGGCCGCAGTGGGTGGCGGTGATGTTGATGTCGTCGATGGCGTTGTGCAGCTTGCGGTAGATGCCGCGCGCGCCCCACGACCACTTCTCGCCCAGCACCTGCTGGAAGCCCAGGATCAGCTCGTCCTGGTAGACCGGGTCCATGTCGGCATCGACCTCGGCGCGCAGGTCGCCGACGGTGCCGTCGCCCTGGTCGTCGTCGAAGCCCATGTACTGGCCCAGCACCGGCACCGCGTACTGGACGCCGTCGCGCTCGCGGATCTCCCAGCCGTCGAGGCCGTAGTAGGTGCGCGCGTCGAGCAGGGCGCCGCCCTGCTTGATGTTGATGACGTTGGCCACCGGCAGGAAGTAGCGGCCGATGTTGCCGAACACCTTCATCGTGCCCTGGCCGACCGGGTCCCAGGAGAAGCCCAGGCGCGGCGCCCACATGTCGTCCATCTTGATGTAGGTGCGGCCCTCGGCGTCCTTGTTGTCGAACTCCTCGTAGCGCAGGCCCAGGTTGAGCACCAGGTTGTCGGTGATCGACCAGTTGTCCTCGACGTAGTAGGCGCGGTTGGTCGACTCGAACTCGCCGAAGATCGCGTACTGGCGGGCGCGCACGCAGGCGGTGTAGCCGGCCGGGACCAGGAAGCCGCCGCAGTTGGAGTTGTTGGTCAGCGGGGTGGCGGTATAGACGTTGTACTGCACGCCGCCGGGACCGGAGTAGACCTGGTCGAGGTCGGAGGTGTTGCGCTCGTCGTCGATGCCGAAGCGCAGCAGGTGGTCGCCCAGGCCCCACTCGAAGTCGATCCGGCTCTGCTTGCGCTCGTCGTTGCGGTCGTAGACGGTGGCGTTGTTGGTGCAGCCCAGCGGCACGCCCGGGTCCGGCACGCCGGAGGCGCGGGTGACGTAGTTGCAGTCCACGTCGTTGGGCGAGCCGGTGACGCTGTTGCGCTCGTTGCGGCCGTGCATCACCTTCATCGACAGGTTGTCGGTCAGGTACGAGCTCCAGGTCAGCGCCCAGTTGGTGCCGCCGGTCTCCGAGTAGGAGTCGCTGAGCTTCTGCCCGACCTTGCCGCTGTCGAAGTCGTAGGCGTAGGTGGTGGTGTCGGTGCGGTTCTCGTTGGAGAACGCCATCAGGCTCAGCAGGTTGCGGTCGGTGACCTGCCAGTCCAGGGTGGTGCCCCAGAAGCCGTCGTCCGAGTCGCCGCGGTTGAACGAGGTGCCGGCGTCGTTGGTGTTCTCCGGCTCGACCTTGCGGCCCTCGTACATGGCGAAGAAGAACAGCCGGTCCTTCACGATCGGGCCGGACGCCCACACATTAAGGCGCGTGGAGTCGGTCTTGTCCTTGCTGCGGGTCAGGTAGCGCTCGCCGTCCAGGTAGCTGTCGCGCGCCGAGGACTCCCAGTCCTTCGGGCCCCACACCAGCTTGGAGCCGTAGTGGAATTCGTTGGTGCCGGAGCGGGCCACGGCGTTGACCACGCCGCCGGTGGTGCGGCCGAACTCCACCGAGTAGCCGCCGGTCTTGACCTGGAAGTCCTCGTAGAAGTCGAACGGCGCCTCGGAGAAGCCGACGCGGTTGTAGAAGTCGGTGACGTTGAGGCCGTTGACGTAGAACGCGTTCTCGGCCACCGACGAGCCGCCGAAGGAGATGCCGCCGAAGGAGGCGCTGCCGGAAGCCACGCCCGGGGCCAGCAGCGCCACCGAGGTGACGTTGCGGTCCACCGGCAGGCGCGCCAGCTCCTCGGCGTTGATGTTCATCGCCGACTCGGTGGAGGTCACGTCCACCGGGGTGACGAAGCGGGTGCCGACCACTTCGATGCTCTGCAGGGTCGCCGGCTCGGCCGCCAGGTTGACCGAGGCGGTGGCACCGAGGGTGACGGTCACGGTGGCCTGCTGCCCGCCCTCGGCCTGCACCGTGTAGGTGCCCGGCGGCAGCAACGGCAGGCGGTAGCTGCCGTCCTCGCCGGCGGTGACGGTGCGGGTGAAGCCGGTGGCCGGGTTGGTGATCGTCACCCTGGCCCCGGCCTCGGCGCGGCCCGCCACCGCGCCGGTGGCGCTCTGCGCCATCGCCATCGGTGCCATCGTGCCCAGGCACGCGCCGAGCGCCATCGCCAGCGCCGCCTTCCTCAGGATCCTGCTGTTCATCCCCGTGTCTCTCCCACAGTGGTGTTGAGGTCAATCCCCGCCCGTCCGCCCGCCTTCGGGCGGCAGCATCCGCCACTGGAACCGGTAGTCCCACTGGTCGAAGTACAGGTTGCCGCCACGCCATTCGGCCTCGCCCCGCTGCGAGTCCACGGTCTCGGAGCGGAAATGGGTCTTGGCGGGCACGAAGTCGCGCGCGTAGTCGTCGTTGAAGGCGATGCGGTAGGCGTCCAGGCCGCCCAGGTAGAACCAGCGCAGCGCCGGGTCGTCGCTGTCGAGCTGGCCGGTGGTCACGTCCATCGGCAGCCAGCCGTACGGGGCCAGGTACAGCCAGCCCCAGTCGTGCATGTTGTCGTAGCCGACGTCCTCGTCGGAGTAGGTCCAGCCGGACTGCCAGCGCGCGGGGATGCCGTTGAGCCGCAGCAGGCTGATCAGCAGCAGGGTCTGCTGGCCGCAGTCGGCATGGCCGGCGTTGAGCGCGTAGTCGCTGATGTTGGAGATGGTCGAGTACTCGCGCGCGCCGGCCCAGGGGATGCGGTCGACCGCGGCGAACAGCTTCTGCGCGATGCGGTACGGATTGGTCTCCCCGCCCACCACCTGGCGCGAGAACGCGCGCAGCTGCGGGGTGAACACCACGTGCGGCGGGCGCTCGGCCAGGTACGGCGCCAGCTCCGGGTCGGTGCGGTCCACCGGCACCACCTTGTCCGGGTCCACCGCGAAGTGCCGGGCGTACACGGTCAGTTCGTAGGTGATGGAGAACTCGGTCGGCTTGCCGGCTTCGGCGCGGCCTTCCAGGTACACGGTGCGCATCGGCGCGTCTTCCGGCGCGACCTGGCCGCCGGCCGGCGAAGTCCGCACCAGGCGGATGTTTTCCTGCTGCCCCGGGATCGCGCGCGGGTACGGGATCCAGGCGCGCACGGTCTCCCCCGCCGGCACCGCGTCGGCGTCCACGACCAGCGACTGGGTCACTTCCAGCCGCCGCGGGGCCACGCTGGTGGCGCCGCCGGCGGCCGCGGCCAGCACCTCGGCGTGGTGCGGATGCAGGCGCTCGAACGGGCCTTCGGAGAACGGCCGCACCGGCGGCGCGCGGCGTGCCGCGGCCTCGGGGCTGAGCCGGAACAGGTTGGACACCGAGCGCTTGAACCAGCGGCGCTCGCCGTCGATGTCCATGTGCTCGACCAGGCCGGCCGCGTCCCAGGCGTCGAATTCGGACTCGCGCAGGTCCGGGATCTGCCGGCGCAGCTGTGCCAGCACCGCCGCGCGGTCGAGGCTGAAGTCCAGGCGGATGCGGCGCATGCGCTCGCGCTCGAACTCCAGCGCCCGCCGCTGCGCGGCATCGCCCTGCGACAGCAGCGCCGCGATCCGGGCCTCGGCCTCGGCGAAGCGGCCGGCGTCCACCGCTGCCACGATCTCCGGCAGCGGATCGCCCGCGCGGGCCTGCACGCTCCCCAGCGCGAGGCACAGCAGCAGGCCGGCGGCCAGGCGGGATGCGCGCCCGCCGCGGACCGGGGTCCGCGCGTTGGCGTGTGCCGCTGGTTGGCGAGGAGAGGCTTCCACGACGACACTTCCCGGTGCGGTGGTAATGCCGATGTAACACGCACCGGGGGCGCGGTCAATAATTTATTCTTGACGTACTGAATAGCTGGAATAACTATTCTTTCGGAACACCCGCCCAAGGGGAGGCCGTCACCATGAAAGCGCTATCCGCGCGGAACACCCCGGTTCGCAAGCGCGTGGCCCGGCTGGCGGCTCCGCTGCTGGCCAGCCTGCTGCTGGCTGCAGCGCCGGCCTGGTCGCTGTCCCCGGACGCGGACGGGCACACCGCCGTGGTCGGCGTGCGCCTGTCCGACCTCGACCCGGCCAGCTGGATCGCCAGGCTGGAACAGCCACACCAGCTGCTCCTGGACCGCGAGGGCATCGCCGCGCTCAACGCGCGAATGCGCGCCGAGGATCCCTCGATCCAGGACATCGCCGCCCTGCCCGATCCGCTGCCGCGCCAGTTCGTGCGCGCGCAGGTGGAAAAGCTGTCCTCGCCGCCGGCGCGCACCCTTTACGACGAACGCGGCCAGCCGGTGCCGGCGCGCACCCTGGCGGCACTGCAGCGCGAGCTGGCGCTGGACGCGATCCCCGCCAGCCGCCCGCTGCGCTACGGCCTGGTGGTGCACCGCGCCGCGCTGCGCGCGTTCCCGACCTCGCTGCGGGTGTTCTCCTCGCCCGGCGACACCGACATCGACCGCTTCCAGGAATCGGCGCTGTTCCCCGGCGACGCGGTGGCGGTGCTGCACGAAAGCCGCGGCCGGCAATGGCTGTTCGTGGCCTCCGAGCGCTACTCCGCGTGGATCGAGGCCCGGCACGTGGCCATCGGGACGCGTGAGGAAGTACTGGGCTATGCCAGCCGCACGCCGTACATCGTGGTCACCGGCGCCACCGTCCGCACCACCTACACCCCGGAGGAGCCGCGGGTGTCGGCGCTGCAGCTGGACATGGGCCTGCGCCTGCCGCTGCGCACCGGGCTGGACCCGTCGCGCACGGTCAACGGCCAGCATCCCTACGCCTCGCACGTGGTCGACCTGCCGGCGCGCCGCGCCGACGGCAGCCTGGAGTTCGTGCCGGCCCTCGTCCCGCGCTCGGCCGACGTCGCCGCCGACTACCTGCCGCTGACCCCGGCCAACCTCATCGCCCAGGCGTTCAAGTTCCTCGGCGAACGCTACGGCTGGGGCCATTCCTACGACGCCCGGGACTGCAGCGGCTTCGTGTCCGAGGTCTACCGCAGCTTCGGCATCCTCATGCCGCGCAACACCCGCGACCAGGCGGTGAGCCCGGCGCTGGACCGGATCGGCTTCGAGCCCGGCGACGACCCGGCGCGCCGCCAGGCCGCGGTGCGCGGGCTGCAGGTCGGCGACCTCGTCTACATCCCCGGCCACGTGATGATGGCCATCGGCCATCGCGACGGCATGGCCTACGTCATCCACGACACCAACGGCGGCGGCTGGCGCGGCCCGGACGGCGGCCGCGTGTCCGCCGGCCTCAACGGCGTGTCGCTCACCCCGCTTGACCCGCTGTTGTTCAACGACGAGCAGACCTACGTGGACCGTATGACCAGCATCCAGCGCGTCCGCCCGCGCCCTTCCCGCTGAGAAAGCCCAAGTGAAGATCACCGACATCGAACTGCGCATGCTGCGCGTGCCGCTGAAGACCCCGTTCAAGACCGCGCTGCGCACGGTCGACACGGTCGAGGACATCGTGGTGCTGGTGCGCACCGACACCGGCCATACCGGCCACGGCGAGGCGCCGGCCACCGCGGTGATCACCGGCGACACCCACGGCTCGATCGCCGAGGCGATCGAGCGCTTCATCAAGCCGCGCCTGATCGGCCAGGAGATCGCCAACCTCAACCGCATCTGCAGCCTGATCCAGGGCGCGCTGGAGCGCAACACCAGCGCCAAGGCGGCGGTGGAGATCGCGGTCTACGACCTGTGGGCGCAGCTGTACGACGCGCCGCTGTACAAGATGCTCGGCGGCGGCGACCCGGTGATCACCACCGACATCACCATTTCGGTGGACCACATCGACAAGATGGTGGCCGACTCGATCTCGGCGGTGGAGCGCGGCTTCGACTCGCTGAAGATCAAGGTGGGCAAGGACATCGGCCTGGACATCGAGCGGGTCAAGGCGATCCACGCCGCGGTCGAGGGCCGCGCCCTGCTGCGCCTGGACGCCAACCAGGGCTGGACCCCGAAGCAGGCGGTCTACGCCATGCACGCGCTGGAGGACGCCGGCGTGCTGCTGGAGCTGCTGGAGCAGCCGGTCAAGGCCGCCGACATCGAGGGCCTGAAGTACGTCACCGAGCGCGTGCACACCCCGGTGATGGCCGACGAGAGCGTGTTCGGCCCGGACCAGGTGTTCGACCTGATCCAGCGCCGCGCCGCGGACATCATCAACATCAAGCTGATGAAGACCGGCGGCCTGTCCAACGCCATCCGCATCGCCGACATCGCCTCCATCTACGGCGTGCAGTGCATGATCGGCTGCATGATCGAGTCGGCCATCTCGGTGGCCGCGGCGGTGCACCTGGCGGTGGCCAAGGCCGACGCGATCAGCAAGGTCGACCTGGACGGCCCCTCGCTGGGCCAGTTCAACCCGGTCGAGGGCGGGGTCATCTTCAACGAGTCGGAGATCAGCATCACCGAGGCGCCGGGCCTGGGCATCCGCCAGATCCGCGGCCTGGAGCCGCTGGCGCGCTGAGCGCCGGTTGCCACGTGCCGGCACTCCGGATGAAGATCGCCGCCATGCCGCCCCTGGTAAAGATCCGTTCCGAACGCGACCAGATGTCGGCGATCGAGCGCCGCATCGCGGACTTCATCCTCGACAACGCCCACCTGCTGCGTGACTACTCCTCGCAGCAGCTGGCCAGCGCCCTGGGCGTGAGCCAGTCCTCGGTGGTCAAGTTCAGCCAGAAGCTCGGCTTCCGCGGCTACCCGGACCTGAAGTTCAGCATCGGCCAGGCGCTGGCGCGCAACGGTGGCGACGCCCCGGCCGGGGTCCCGGAGGAGCCCGGCGATGCCTACGCGCGGCTGGAGGAAACCCTGCGCCGCTCCAAGGCCGCGGCCGAGGAGGAGACCCGCCTGATCAACCCGCGCGAGCGGATCGAGGCCATCGTCGGCATGCTCGACGGCGCCGGCAAGGTGTTCGTCTGTGGCCTCGGCGACGACGGCCTGTTCGCCCGCGAGTTCGCCATGCGCCTGTCGCTGCTGGGGGTGCTGGTGGTGCACCACGCCGACCCGATCCTGATGATGGCCAACATCTCCGCGGCCCGCCCCGGCGACGTGCTGCTGCTGTTCTCCGAGTTCGGCCAGCTGGCGCCGCTGCACCAGCTCAGCCGCCAGTTCCAGGCCTGCGAGGGCAAGGTGGTGTCGATCACCCGGCACACCGCCAACCCGCTGCGCGCCCAGGCCGACGCCGCCCTGGTGGTGTCCGCGCACGACCCGGCGCCGCACGTGGCCCAGCTGCTGTACCGCTCCTCGCTGCAGTACCTGCTCGACTTCCTGTTCGTGCTGCTGTGCCAGGCCAACCCGGACCGGCACCGCCAGCTCAACATCAACCTCGAACGCATCCAGCACCTGATCGAGAGCTGAGCCATGGCCCCGCATCCCGGCACCCACCGCCTGCCCCCGTCGCTGCGCCTGCTGGCGGCCCTGGCCCTGCTGCTGGTGGCCGCGACCGTGCTGGCGGCGCTGCCCGGCGCCGGCGAGCCCGCGCCGCGCCAGCTGGTGGTGGTGACCACCGCCGGCTGGGACGCCGCCACCGGCACCCTGCGCTACTACGAACGCGAAGGCGCGCAATCGCCCTGGCGCGAGGCCGGCCACTTCGCGGTGGCCATCGGCCGCAATGGCGCGGCCTGGGGCCAGGGCCTGCACCCGGCCGCCGACCAGGGCCAAGGCCCGGCCAAACGCGAGGGCGACGGCCGCAGCCCGGCCGGCGTGTTCGCGCTGGGAAGCGCGTTCGGCTACCTGCCGGCCGGCGAGGTCGCCACCGCCCTGCCCTACCGGCAGATGGATGCCAGCCACTGGTGCATGGACGTGCCGGAGTCGCCGCACTACAACCGCATCGTCGACGCCCGCGAGGTCGGCGAGGCCGCGGTGGCCGGCTCCAGCGAGCCGATGCGCCTGGACCTGCACCACGACGGCGACCCGCGCTACCGCCTGGGCCTGGTGATCGCGCACAACCCGGACAACGCGCCCGGTGCCGGCAGCTGCATCTTCGCCCACCTCTGGCGCCAGCCCGGCGAAGCCACCGCCGGCTGCACCGCGATGGCCGAGGCCGACATGCGCCGCCTGCTGGCCTGGCTGGATCCGGCGGCGCAGCCGCGCTTGGTGCTGCTGCCGCGCGCCGAGTACGCGCGCCTGGCGCCGCGCTGGGGCCTGCCGGCCGCGGGGTCGGCGCGATGAGGTGGCCGGGCGCCACCGCGCGGGTGCTGCTGGCGCTGGCCGCCGGCGCCATCGCCGGCCTGGTCCTTGCCGCGACCAGCGCGGCGGCGGCCGCCACCGCCGCCGCCATCGCCCAGCCGATCGGCCGGCTGTGGCTCAGCGCCCTGCAGATGACCGTGGTGCCGCTGGTGCTGTCGCTGGTGATCCTGGGCGTGGCCAACGCCGCCAACGCCGCCGCCTCCGGGCGCGTGGCGCGGCGCGCGATGGTGGTGTTCATCGTCCTGCTGTCGCTGTTCTCCGGCTACGCCGCGCTGGCCGCGCCGGCGGTGCTGGCCTGGGTCGCGCCCGACCCGCAGCTGGCCGCCACCCTGCAGGGCAGCGCCGCCGCGGTCGAGGCCGGCACCGCGCCCACGCTGGCGCAGTGGATCGGCAACGTGATCCCGTCCAACGCGATCATGGCCGCGGCCCAGGGCGCGATGCTGCCGCTGGTGGTGTTCGCGCTGTTCTTCGGCTTCGCCCTCACCCGCATCGCCGCCGAGCGCCGCGCCCAGGTGACCGGCCTGTGCCAGGCCATCGCCGACACCATGATCGTGATCGTGCACTGGGTGCTGCTGGCCGCGCCGCTGGGCGTGTTCGCGCTGATGCTGGCGGTGTGCGCGCAGGCGGGCCTGGGCGTGGTCGGCGCGCTGGCCGGCTACATCGGCCTGCAGTGCGGGCTGTACCTCGGCGCGACCGCGATCTGCTACCTGCTGGTGGCACTGTTCGCCGGCCGCTCGCCACTGGCCTTCGCCAGGGCCGCGCTGCCGGTGCAGGTGGTGGCCGCCAGCACCCAGTCCTCGCTGGCGACGCTGCCGGCGATGCTGGAAAGCGCGCGCGAGCGCCTGCACATCCCGCGCGCGGTCGCCGGCCTGGTGTTGCCGATGGCGGTGACCCTGTTCCGCATCACCAGCCCCATCCAGTACGTCACCGCGGCGTGCTTCGTGGCCTGGGCCTACGGCATCGAGCTGACCCCGCTGCAGCTGGCCGCCGGCGCCGCGCTGGCGGTGGTGATAAGCCTGGGCTCGGTCGGCCTGCCCGGCCAGGTCAGCTTCATGGCCACGGTGTTGCCGGTGACCCAGTCCATGGGCCTGCCGGTGGAACCGCTGGGCCTGCTGCTGGCGGTGGACACCATCCCCGACGTGTTCGCCACCACCGGCAACGTCACCGGAGACCTGGCCGCGGCGGGCATCGTCTCGCGGCACAGCCCGGACGCCGCCGACGCCGACGCGGAGCCGAAGGACGCCGCCTGAACGCGCGCGGCGCCCGCTCACGCAGGTGTCACCGCGCGCGCTCCACATTCCCCTGCATCCGAAGCAGGAGGACACCGCGATGAAGCAGCGGCGCATCTACACCACCCCCGACCTGGCCACGGCGCAGGCCGCGCTGGGCGCCGCCCACGACGCCGGGATCGAGCGCGACTGCCTGTCGCTGATCGCGCGCGCGGACATCGAGATGGATTCGGTGCCGGACGACCTGCGCGAGGCGCACACCGACATGGTTCCCGCGGCGCTGCGCGGTGCCGCCGGCGGCGGCGCGATCGGGCTGGTCGCGGGCCTGGTCGCGGTGGCGGTGCCGCCGCTGGGCATCACCCTGGCCGGCGCGGCGCTGATGACCGGCGTCGGCGCCGCGGTCGGCAGCTGGTCGTCGGCGCTGATGGGCGCGACCGTGCAGGATCCGGTGCGGCGCAAGTTCGAGGAGGCGATCGAGGACGGGCAGGTGCTGCTGGTGGTCGACGGCGACGAGCAGGAGCTGGCGGTGGCCGACGCGGCCATCGTGCGCACCGGCGCCATCCTGCTGCCGTACGAGGCCAGCAGCGCGGCCAGCTGAATGCCTAACACCGCGCTCACCCGCCGGATCGGCCTGTTTAACGCCGCCCCCGATAGCGTGGCGTTCCACCCACCGCAGAGGAGACGCCGATGAGCACGCCCGGCTACCAGGTGCCCGGCCGCACGGCCACCGAGCAGTTCCCCGACTCCGGTTACTGGAACCAGCAGTACCGCAGCGAGCCCTATTACATGGAAGGCGATACCTACGACGACTACGCCGCCGCGTACGAGACCGGCTATGCCTTCCGCCAGCGCGACCCGGCCGCCGAGTTCGCCGCCGCCGAGGAGCAGCTGCGGCGCGAATGGGAAACCCGCAAGGGCAAGTCGCGGCTGGACTGGACCCGCGCGCGCCAGGCGGTGCTGCGTGCCTGGGAACGCGGCGCCGATCCGCACGGCATGTAGTCTTCGCGGCGCCTGCCCGATACCTCGTCCAGGGACGCCACGCCGGCCACCGGCGTGGCGTCCGCGCGTCAGCCCTGCGGCGGCAGCAGTTCGAACGCGGCAGGTTCGCCGGCCACCGCCGAAGGCGCGATCCAGGCGTCGAACCAGCCCGGCTCGGCACCCTGCGTGCCGTCGGCGCGGGTGAATGCCAGGTCCGCGCGCGACAGCCGGAATTCCACCTCGCGTGCTTCGCCCGGCTGCAGCGCCAGCTTCGCGAAACCCTTCAGTTCCCGCACCGGGCGCACGCGGCTGGCGACGCGGTCGTGCACGTACAGCTGCACCACCTCCTCGACCGCGCGCGTGCCGCTGTTGCGCACCGTCGCGCGCAACACCGCCTCGCCGTCCCAGGCCACCGCGGGGGATTCCACCGTGGTCGGCCCGTACTCGACCTGGCCGTAGGTCAGGCCATGGCCGAAGGGATAAAGCGCCTGGTGCGGGTGCTCGCGCCAACGCGCCTTGAACTCCTTCATGTCCGGCAGTTCCGGACGGCCGGTGCGCGGGTGGTTGTAGAAGTACGGCTGCTGCCCCGAATCGTGCGGGAAACTCACCGGCAGGCGCCCGGAAGGGCCGTAGTCGCCGAACAGCACGTCGGCCACCGCGTGCCCGGTCTGGCTGCCCAGGAACCAGGTGACCAGGATCGCCTGCGCGTCGCGCACCGCGCCCTGCAGCGCCAGCGCGCGGCCGTTGCGCAGCAGCACCACCACCGGCGTGCCGGTGGCCGCCACCGCCTCGGCCAGCGCCTGCTGCGCCGGCGGCAGCACGATCTGGGTGCGCGACTGCGCCTCGCCGCTGTAGCGCTGCGGCTCGCCCACCGCCAGCACGACCACGTTGGCCTCGCGCGCGGCCGCGACCGCGGCCTCGATGCCGCCCTGCAATGGCGCCTCCAGCCCGCAGCCATCCACCACCCGCAGGCGCGCGCCGCCGTCCGGCAGCGCCGCGCGCAGGCCGGCTTCCAGGCTGACGTAACGGCTGCGGTCGCCGAACAGGGTCCAGCAGCCTTCGATGTTGTCCAGGTCGCGCGCGAACGGGCCGATGAGGGCGATGCGCGCGTCGCGGCGCAACGGCAGCAGCCCGCCCTCGTTCTTCAGCAGCACCATCGAGCGGCGCGCGGCGTCGCGCGCCAGCGCCTCGTGCGCCTCGCGCCAGGAGGCATCGGCCTCGCGCGCCGGGTCCAGCGAACGGTAGGGGTCGTCGAACAGGCCGATTGCCGCCTTCAGCGACAGCACCCGGCGCACCGCCGCGTCCAGCTTCTCCATCGGGATGCGGCCCGATTCCACCAGCGCCGGCAGGTGCGCGGCGTAGAAGCCGCTCTGCATGCTCAGGTCCATGCCGGCGGAGAACGCCAGCTCGGTGGCGTGGCGCTCGTCGGCGGCATAGCCGTGCGCGATCAGCTCCATGTCGGCGGTGTAGTCGGACACGACCACGCCGGCGAACGCCCATTCCCCGCGCAGCACTCCGGTCAGCAGCGCGTGGTTGGCGCTGGCCGGGATGCCGTTGATGTCGTTGAAGGCGGTCATCACCGCCAGCGCGCCGGCGTCGACCGCTGCCTTGAACGGCGGCAGGTGGACGTCGCGCAGGGTGCCTTCGGCGATCTCGACGAAGTTGTAGTCCAGGCCCGCGCTCACCGCACCGTAGGCCACGAAGTGCTTGGCCGTGGCCAGCAACGAATCGTGCGCGCGCAGGTCCGGGCCCTGGAAACCGCGCACGCGCGCGGCGGCGAAGCGGCGGCCCAGGTACACGTCCTCGCCGGCGCCCTCGGCGCCTCGGCCCCAGCGCTGGTCGCGGGCGATGTCCACCGCCGGCGCGTAGGTCCAGTGGATGCCGGCGGCGGTGGCCTCGATGGCGGTGGCGCGGGCGGTACGCTCGGCCAGGTCCGGCTCGAAGCTGGCGGCCTCGCCCAGCGGGATCGGGAACACGGTGCGCATGCCGTGGATCACGTCCGCGGCCAGCAGCACCGGAATACCCAGCCGGCTCTCCTCCACCGCCACGCGCTGGATCTCGCGCCCGGCCTCGGCGCCGACGCCGTTGAACAGGGTGCCGACGCGGCCGGCGCGCACCTGCTCCAGCACTTCGGTGGCATTGCGCACGTTGGTCTCGGGATTCACGTCCGGCGCGAAGGGGCGGACCATGTCGGCGAACACGCCGAGCTGGCCTGCCTTTTCCTCCAGCGTCATGCGCGGGATCAGGGATTCGACCCGCGGGTCGGCGGGAAGGGTGGTCGGCATCGGTGCGGGCAGTGCGGGGGTGCGGCGATTCTAGCGGAGCGGCCACCGCGGCCCCTTGACGCTCGCTGTCCGCGGCACGCGCCGTGCCGCGGACAAAAGAAGGGCGCGGGGCCGTGGCCCCGCGCCGCGGCGGCAACCCGTGACGGGTGCCGCAAAAAACAGCAGGCCGATCAGCGCGAGGCCTGGGCGTCGACCTTCAGGCGGCTGGTGTCGACCTTGGCCACGCCGTCGATCTCGCCGGCGATGCGCTTGGCCTCGTCGGCCTGGGCCTGGCTGCCGACGGTGCCGGTCAGGTAGACCACGCCGTCGACGGTGTCGACCTCGATCTTGGTGCCGGACACGTCGCTGTCGGCCAGCAGGCTGGACTTGACCTTGGTGGTGATCCAGGTGTCGGACACCGGCTGGCTGGAATCGGCGTCGGCGGCCTTCTTCTTCTGCGGATCGTTGTCGCCGGCCATGGCGGCACCGGAGAACAGCAGGGCGGCAAAGGTGGCGGCGAGCACGGTGGCGTTCTTGCGCATGGGTCTGGCTCCTTGGCGAATGGGCGGCCAGTCTCCGCCAGGGCAGCGTCCAGCACGGGTGAACCGCGCGCGATGGATTCGTGATTGGTTCAAGCGCCTGAACCAGTTGCGATGGCGGCCATGCGCACGTCTAATCGGCGCATTGCCGCTGGAATCTCTTCCATGAGCCCGGATGTCCTGAACGTCGCCCTGGTCGGCTACGGACTGGCTGGCCGCGTGTTCCACGCGCCGCTGGTCGCGGCCACGCCCGGATTGCGCCTGCACAGCGTGGTGTCCAGTCGCACCGCGGAGATTGCCGCCGACCATCCGCAGGCGCGGGTTTGCGCGCAGGTGGCCGAAGTGCTGGAGGACCAGGCCGTGGACCTGGTGGTGGTGGCCACGCCCAACGACAGCCACGCGCCGATCGCGCGCGCCGCACTGCAGGCGGGCAAGCATGTGGTGGTGGACAAGCCGTTCGCCCTGCACCTGGACGAGGCCCGCGCGGTGGCGGAAGCCGCACGCCAGGCCGGCAAGGTGCTGTCGGTGTTCCACAACCGGCGCTGGGACGCGGACTTCCTCACCCTGCGCGCCCTGCTCGACGCCGGCGCGCTGGGCGAGGTGGCCGAGCTGCACTCGCACTTCGACCGCTTCCGCCCGCAGGTGCCGGACCGCTGGCGCGACCGCGCCGGCCCCGGCGCCGGACTGTGGTACGACCTCGGCCCGCACCTGGCCGACCAGGCGCTGCAGCTGTTCGGCCCGCCGCTGGCGGTGACCGCCGACCTGGGCATGCAGCGCCACGGCGCCACCGCGGTGGACTACTTCCACGTACAGCTGCGCTATCCACGCCTGCGGGTGCTGCTGCATGGCGGCTCGCTGGTGCCCGGCCACGGCCTGCGCTTCGCCGTGCACGGCAGCGCCGGCAGCTGGATCAAGCACGGCCTGGATCCGCAGGAGGACGCATTGCGCGCCGGCCTGCGTCCCAGCCACGGCGGGTGGGGACGCGACCCACGCCCGGGCAGTCTGCTGCGGGTGGGCGCCGACGGCTCGGTCGCCGAGGACGCGGCCGCGCCGGCGCTGCCCGGCAACTGGCCGGCGTACTACGCCGGCGTGCGCGACGCCATCCTGCACGGCGGCCTGCCGCCGGTGACCGCCGAGAGCGCGCTGCTGGCGATGGCGCTGATCGAGGCGGCGCAACGCAGCGATGCCGGCCGCCGCGAGGTGGCCTTCGAATACTCCGGCTGAGCGCGGCTCAGCCCGGGCGGATGCCGTGCCCGCCGAAGCCCTGGCGCAACGCCGCCAGCAGCTTGTCGGCGTAGGAATCGTTCTCGCGCGAGCGCAGCCGCTCCAGCAGCGACAGGGTGATCACCGGCGCCGACACGTCCAGGTCGATCGCCTCGGCCACGGTCCAGCGCCCTTCGCCCGAATCGGACACGTAGGGGGCGATGCCCTCCAGGGTCGGGTTGCGCTCCAGCGCATCGGTCGCCAGGTCCAGCAGCCAGGAACGCACCACGCTGCCGTGCTGCCAGATCCTGGCGACCTGGGCCAGGTCCAGCGCCATCGATTCCTTGCGCTGCATGATGGCGAAGCCTTCGGCGTAGGCCTGCATCATCCCGTACTCGATGCCGTTGTGGACCATCTTGGTGAAGTGTCCCGCGCCGCTGGGCCCGACGTGGCCCCAGCCGCGGTCCGGCGCCGGCGCCAGGGTCTCCAGCACCGGCCGCAGCAGCGCCACCGCCTCGGCCTCGCCCCCGACCATCAGGCTGTAGCCTTCCTGCAGGCCCCACACGCCGCCGCTGGTGCCGCAGTCCAGGAAATGCACGCCGGCGTCGCGGCAGCGCGCGGCACGGCGCTCGCTGTCGCGGTAGTTGGAGTTGCCGCCGTCGACCACCACGTCGCCCGGCTGCAGCAGCGGCAGCAGGCGGTCAAGCGTGGAGTCGACCGGGGCGCCGGCCGGCACCATCAGCCACACCGCGCGCGGGGCCGGCAGCGCCTCGACCAGGGCCTGCAGCGATTCGACGGTTTCCAGTTCCGGCGCCGCGCCGCGGGCGGTGGCGCCGGGGTCGTAGCCGACCACCCGGTGGCCGCCACGGGCCAGGCGCAGGGCCATGTTGCCGCCCATCCTGCCAAGTCCGACCATGCCGATATCCATGGGTTCTCCTGTCGTGGGTAGGGGCGTCAAGCCTCGCACAACCGGCGCCAGCGCCCGTGGAAAGGTCCGTCCCGGGCTAAACCCCGGCCGCCGGCGGCCGCTAACGAGGCGTTCCTCCAGCCAGGTTCCGCGCCCGAGAGCCATGCGCATGTCCCTCCGAGACCGCGGAGCCGCCAGCGGCCAGTCCGCAGTGCGCTCCGTCCCCAGCGACGGCGTCGTCCCCGACGCCGGCAACGTGCTGCCCGTGTTCGCGCGCGGCATGGCCACGCTGCCGGGCGAGCTGGGCGACCTCGGCCGGCGCCTGGCCTCGGCTACCGATGCCGCCGACTGGGCCACCGCCGCGCGCGTGCTGCACCAGTTCCTGGACAAGTACCTGCGCGACTTCGCCGCCGCCCTGGATGCGCCGGCCGCGGCCGAGGCCGAGCAGCTGCGGGACCTGCTGCGGCAGGCGGTGGGCGTGGCCCTGGCCTCGCTGCTGCGGCCGCTTCCGGCCCTGGCCGACGAGTCGACCGCCCTGGCCGGCGACCTCAAGCGCTGGTCGCCCGGCGCGGACCTGTCGCCGCTGGCGACCCGGGTGCGCGAGCTGTGCCACCAGGTCGGCGTGCACGCCGGCGAGGCCGCCGAACAGCAGCGCCTGCTGCTGGAACTGTTCGATCTGCTGCTGGAAAACCTGTTCGAACTGCTGGACGACGGCAGCTGGTTGCGCGGCCAGGTCGCCGCGGTGCGCCGCCTGCTGGGCCAGGACCCGGACCTGCAGACCCTGGAAGCCACCCGCCAGGGCCTGCGCGAGCTGGCCTACCAGCAGGGCCTGCTGCGCCAGGGCATCGAACAGTCCAAGGACGCGATGCGGGTGATGATGGTGTCCTTCGTCGAGAGCCTGGACGGCATGGCCGCCCGCGCCGGCGAGTACCAGGACCGGTTGCAGGCGCACCTGGCGGCGATCCGCGAGGCGCGCACCATCGCCGACCTCGGCCACCGCCTGGAGGACGTGCTCGACGACACCCGCCGCCTGCAGGAACAGGCGCTGCGCTCGCACGAGCAGTTGCAGGCCGCGCGGGCGGACGTGGAGGCGGCCGAGGCGCGCGTGCGCGAGCTGGAAGCGCAGCTGCGCGACATCGGCGAACTGGCCAGCCGCGACCCGCTGACCGGCGCGCTCAACCGCCGCGGCCTGGAGGAGCAGTACCCGCAGCTGCTGGCGCGGGCCGAGCGCGAGGGTTGGCCGCTGGCGGTGGCGGTGCTGGACCTGGACGAGTTCCGCCGGCTCAACGGCAGCTTCGGCCATGCCGGCGGCGATGCCGCCCTGCGCCACGTGGTGCAGGTGCTGGGCGAAGGCCTGCGCAAGGACGACCTGCTGGCCCGCTACGGCGGCGAGGAATTCGTGGTCGTGCTGCCGCGCACCACCCTCGAGGAGGCCGCCGCGCTGCTGCAGCGCCTGCAGCGCACCCTGGCGGCGCGCCCGCTGCTGCACGAGGGCCGGCGCATCGAGGTACGCTTCAGCGCCGGCGTGGCCGTGCGCCAGCTGGGCGAGGACCGCGAGCACCTGCTCAACCGCGCCGACCGCGCCATGTACCGGGCCAAGCAGGACGGCCGCAACCGCGTGGTCGCGGTGCACTGACGGCTCAGCGCGGGCGTCCGGCCGGGCGCTCGTTGCCGGCGCCGGTGTACGCCGGCGGCGCGTAGAAGTTCACCGTGCGCAACGGGGTGCGGCCGGTATTGCGGATCTCGTGCTCCTCGCCGCGCTCAACCAGCAGCAGGCTGCCGGGCGCCAGCCGCTGCCGGCGCCCGGCGACGATCGCCACGCCATTGCCGGAAACCACGTAAAGCCACTGGTCGGCGCCGCGGTGGCGATTGCCCTCCCCGCCCTCGCTGGCGCCCGGCGCCAGCACCATCTGCGCCGCCTGCACCCGACGGTGTTCGAACAGCACGCGGAAACCGCGGCCGAAGCGTAGTCGCTGGTGGCGCATGGGAACTCCTGGCGAAGATCCGGCGACCTTGGCGCGGCGTGCGTGAAGCGGCCGTCACCCGCGCCGCTTCACGCGCCCTTGCGTGCGCGCCCGGCCCAATGGCACCACTTCCCCCTCGGGCCGCCCCGATGCCATTCCGGCTGGGTTTCCGCATCGCCTACCGCTTCGCCCAGTCCACCCCGATGGTGGCGATGCTCGACGTGGCCGACAGCGAGGCCCACCGCCTGCTGTCCGGGCCGACGGCATGGACTTCGCCGCAGGTGCCGCTGCACCGCTACCGCGACCGCTTCGGCAATACCTGCACCCGGCTTCTGGCGCCGGCCGGGCTGCTGGTGCTGCGCGGCGAGGCGTTGGTGCGCGACGGCAGCTTCCGCCCGGCGGTGGCGCCGGCGCCGGAGGACCTGGGGCCGTTCCTGCAGCCCAGCCGCCACTGCGAGGTGCGCCCGTTGCTGCGCCATGCCCAGGCCCGCTTCGGCGACCTGCCCTCGGACCGGGTGCGGGTGCAGGCGATCTGCGCGCACGTGGCGCGCTCGATCGACTACGTCCCGGAGACCGCCGACTGCACCCGCGGCGCGCTGCGCGCCCTGCAGGACGGCCAGGGCCTGTGCCGCGACTTCGCCCACGTGGCCATCGCCCTGTGCCGCGGCGTGGGCGTGCCGGCGCGCTACTGCACCGGCTATCCGCCGCCTGGCACCACCCCGGAACCGCGCTTTCCCGCCTGGATCGAGGCCTGGTTCGACGGCCGCTGGCATGCGTTCGATCCGCGCACCGGCGGCGCCTGCCCGGCACGGGTGCCGGTGGCGCGTGGCCGCGATGCCGCCGACGTGGCCACCAGCTGCACCTTCGGCCTGTGCGAGCCGGAAAGCGTGGAGGTCTGGGCGCTGGAAGAGGCCGCGGCCGCGGCGGCAGCGGCCGGCATCGACGTGGCCGCCCTGGCGCTGGCGTCCTGAGGCCGGCCTTCACGTTTCCTCGCCCCCGTCTTTACGCCCGGCGTGCGCAGATGGCGGTCCGGCCATGCCGCCCACGCCGCGAGGAACAGCCATGAAAACCCGTTTGCCCGCCATCCTGGCCCTGGCCGGCGTGCTCGGCTGCGGTCCTGCCCTGGCCCAGGACCAGGACGTCGACCCACCCGCCACCACGGCGCCGCAGGAGGCGCACGCCGGCCTCCCGGGGCAGGCCGATGCCCTGCCCGGCACCGACATCGATGGCGACGGCCGCCTGTCGCTGGCCGAGTTCACCGCCGGCAGCCAGCGCACCGCCGAGGACTTCGCCGCGCACGATGCCGACGGCGACGGCTACGTCACCGCGCAGGAACTGCAGGCGGCGCGCCACCACCACCTGACCCCCGGCAGCGCGCACGAACACGATGGCAAGCCGCGCCCGGCCGCCGAGCCGCAGCCCGACGCCGCGGCCAGCCCGCGCAAGTAGCCCAGGAGATCCGGATGACCCGTCCCTCTGCCCCGCCCGAAACCCACAGCACCCGCGACAAGCGCCCGGCCGCCGACCAGGACAAGCCGAACACCCCGGACCGCTACGCCAACGAAAAGGGCCGGCACAAGGGCCCGGACATGCCCGACACCGATCCGGAGCGCAACCACGCGGTGCCGGAGGACTACGAGCGCATGTCCCCGGACCGTCCGCGCCGCTGAACCGCTGCACCGATCCGCCGGAGCCCGACATGGAGACGATGGAGCTTCACCGTGGCCGCCTGATCGACCACCTGCAGCGGGTGGTGCGCGACCTGCCCGCCAGCCAGCGTTTCTACACCGCGGTGGCCGGGACGCTCGGCATTCCCCTCGGCGGCAGCGGCGAAGGCTGGTTCTGGATCGACGAGCTGTTCGTCTCGGCGATCGACAGCGAGGCCGCCGCCGGCGAGCCGACCGGACGCGTGCACCTGGCCTTCCAGGCGGCCGACCGTGGCGCGGTCGACGCCTTCCATGCCGCGGCGCTGGCGGCCGGCGGCCGCGACAACGGCGCCCCGGGGCTGCGTCCCTACCACCCGGGCTACTACGCGGCCTTCGTGCTTGATCCGGACGGCAACAACATCGAGGCCGTGCATCACGGCCCCGCCGAACGCAGCGCCGCCTCGGTCCGCGTCCGGTTCCGGGAATGAGCGACGCGGCCACCGCCGCACACGCATCAGGGAGGAGTGCAATGAAAGCGCAAACCGCATTGCCGCAGGCGCTGTACCGCACCAACCTGCAACTGCAGGCACGCCTGGCCGCACTGCTGCAGGACACCGCGCGGCAATGGCTGGATTTCTGGCAACGCCTGGTCGAGGAAGGCGTGCTGGAAAGCGATGCCGGACTGCAGGCGCTGGGCAGACACGACTGGCAGGCGCTGGCCGCGCTGCCGGCCGACGCGTTCTGGCGCCAGGTGCAACAGCGCTTCGGCGACCAGCAGGCCGCGGCCCAGGTCGCGGTGGCGGTGCAGGCCGCGTTCGCCCGCGGCCTGCAGGACGCGATGCGCGACTGGCGCCGCGATACCGCCGCGGCGCTGGACGAGGCCGGGCTCGGCTTCCCGGCCAACAACCCGATGTGGGGCGCGCTGTTCCAGGGCTGGGACGCGATCCCGCCGGGCCTGGTTGCCAGCGCCGCGACTGCCGAGGCCAGCAAGCCCTCCGCGCCCCGGGCACGCGTGCCCAAGCCCGCACCGCGCCCGCGGCCTGCTTCGCCCCGCGGCGCCAAGCCCAGGCGCGCGGGCAAGCCGCGCGCACCGGAAGCGGCACCGCGACCCTAGCGCCGCGCCAGCACCACGGCCGCGGCAAGCAGCGGCGCCAGCAGCACCCCGGCCATGAACCAGGCCGGCCAGCCGCCGGAC
>NZ_ALIP01000014.1:0-8431 GCF_000283075.1 Pseudoxanthomonas sp. GW2 | reverse complement strand
TCAATTTGAGGCTTCGGGGTGTCTACAGAAGCCGGGGCGATTCACCTTCGGGTGGCCTTCTTTGGCTGCTCCGGATACCTGTTGACGACTTGCTGGCTCCCGAAGAATGCTGCCGGCCAATCGCAGCACACGGGGGCAGGGGATGAGCATGGAATTGACGGGGACGGGTGGCTTGATCGATCTCAACGATCTGCTCGGGAAGGCAGGCATCGATCCGGAAGCCACCCTGGTGATGCGGCACCGGCCCGCGGAGAAGACGCTCCGCGAAGTGCTCCCATGGTTGGCCGCCGATCGCCACGACCTCTACAACGCCTACCAGAGCCAGCACGGCCCGCGGGTGGAGGCCGCCTTGCAGCGGGCCACTTACCTGGTTTCCCTGATAGGGCATGAGGCCGGTGCTGCGCTTTTTGTGGGGATCTATCGCGTGGCTGGGGCGCAGGTCGTCAGCCGGGAGGCCCTGGAGGCCACGCCGCACATGCAGGAGCTTTTTGCGCTCGGATGCGCTGTGCCGGGGCGGGAATCGTTGGCGCGCTTCGACTTGCAGCTGGAGCCGGTGCTTGCGGCGTGGAAGGGCCGGCTGGTGCTGACCTGGCCTGGTATCGAGCGTTCCTGGTGGCGCTGGGCGGATCGCAACGTCATCCCGGTTCGGGCGATCCACGAGGAAAGCATGCTGGTCCGCAAGGTGCCGGACTGGCAGCAGCTGGTGCTGCGCTGGGAGGAGCTGGCGGTACTGCCGACGAGCTGGAAGGCGGCGCTGTGCCAGTGGCGCGGCATCTACTACATCTTCGACCGTCAATCCGGAAAGGGTTACGTCGGATCGGCCTACGGCGCGGACAATATCCTCGGCCGCTGGCAGGGATACGCGAAGGACGGACACGGCGGCAACAAGCTCCTGCGCGGATGCCGCAAGGAGAACCTGGAGTTCTCGATCCTGCAGCGCGTCGGACCGGATATGCCTGTGGCCGAGGTGATCGAGATCGAAGGCCACTGGAAGCAGCGCCTGCATACCCGCGCGCCCTACGGTTTGAACGACAACTGATCCTTGCTGCCTGCGGCAGCGCGGCCTCGGGGCGGGTATCCTGATCCGCCTTTCAGAACACGCGGTGCCCGCCATGGCCAAGGCCATCAACCCCCTCCAGGAACAGCTGCTCAAGGCCGGGCTGGTCAAGAAGTCCAAGGTGGCGCAGGTGGCGCGCGAGCAGGCCAAGGCGCGCAATGCCAAGGGCGGCGGGGCCGGCCCCAGCGAGATCGAGCTGGAGGCGCAGCGTGCGCGGGCCGAGAAGGCCGAGCGCGACCGCGCGCTGGAGGTCGAGCGCAAGCTGGAGGCGCAGCAGAAGGAAATGCTGGCGCAGGCGCGGCAGATCATCCGCGAGCGCAAGGTGCCGCGCAGCGGCGAGTCGGAGTACCGCTTCACCGCCGACGGCGCGATCCGCACCCTGCTGATCGACGCCGACCAGCGCCGCAAGCTCGCCGCCGGCGCGCTGGTGATCGTGGCCTCCGGCGACAGCTACGACCTGCTGCCGCGGGTGGCCGCCGACCAGGTGCTGGCGCGCGCGCCACAGCTGGTGGTGCTTGACCACGGCCAGGCCGAGGCCGACGCCGAGACGCCGACCAGCGAGGACGACGCCTATTACGCCCAGTTCAAGGTGCCGGACGACCTGATCTGGTAAGCCCAAAACCGGGGTCAGAGTGCGATTTCACGCTGTGCCTTTCGGGATGGCGGTTGAGCTGTCAGCCCGGCGGTGAAAACCGGGGTCAGAGTGCATTTTCTCATCTGGTAGTCCGGGATGAGACGGCCAGGTCTGAGTGAGCCGCTTTCGCCACGGCAGGGGGATTAGAGAGAGGACCGGTATAGAGGCTTGGCTGGCCTCGCTGCGAAATTGCACTCTGACCCCGGTTTTCAGCTGTGGCTCCGGGTGCCACGCAGGGCCACGTCCACCGCGTCGACCCGCCAGTTCATCGACCGTGCGAGCTGCCTGATCTCTTCGGCCTGCGCAGCGCTGAGGCTGGCGTTGTCCAGCAACACGATGCCGGAGAGGTGGAAGCCTTCCTCGTGCAGGCGCACGGCGCAGCCATGCACCCAGGGCAGGTCGGCGACGGCACGGGCCAGCTGGCCGGGCAGGGGATCGGGATCGCTGCGGTCGAGCTTCTGCGGGCGGGCGTCGTGCAGGTCGCGCACCGCGGCCCGCAGGTTGCTGGCACCGTCGTGCAGCACGCTGCCGGCGATGAACAGCGCCGCGGCCGCGTCGGCCCACCACCAGCCCATGCCGATCCCGGCCACGCCGGCGATGCCGGCCAGGCCGGTCATCCAGTCGGCCTTGCCCACGTCGGCGTCGGTGTGCAGCGGCTTGAGGCTCAGCTGTTCGGCCAGCTCCATCTTCTTGCGGCCCAGGATCACCGGCGGCACCACCGAGACCACCATGGCGCCCATCATGATCCAGCCCTGCCACACCACGTGGCCGCCAAACACCATCGTGCCCACCACCGGGCGGGTGGCGGTGAGCAGGGTATGCAGGCCGTCGTAGACCAGGGCCAGGCCCACGCCGGTCAGCGCCACGGACGAGATCAGGAAGTTGATGTCGAACGCGCGCTCGCGGCCGGTGATGTATTCGGCGTCCACGCCCTTGCGGCGGAAGCGGCTGGCCACGAGGAAGGCCACCGGCGGCACCAGGCTGAGGATGTCCTCGACCAGCGCGGTCTTCATTGCCTGCGAGCCGCCCATCACGAAGTACATCATGGTCGCGACCAGGCCCATTACCAGCAGCGTCCACCAGCACAGGTGCTCGGCGCGGCGCAGGGCCCGGCGCTGTTCGCCGGGGAGCTCGCGCGCCGGCGGGCGCAGGGCGATGGGGTTCATTGCGCGCCCTCCTGGTCCACCAGGTACTGGTCGAAGGACAGGTGCCAGGCCGGCTGCCCGGGCGGCAGGGCGACGCGGCGCTCGGGCATGGGACCGTCGCCCCCGGCGCGCAGGCCCAGCCGGCGCGCCCAGCCGACCTTGGGCTGCCACGGCGAGTCGGGGTGGTAGCCGCCGATCACCGCATGCAGGCGCGCGTGTTCCAGCTCGCCCAGCAGCGCGTCGTGGCCGCCGGGCTTCCATTCCACGCGGTAGCCATGCGCGGCGGCGAAGCGCTGCACCAGTTCCGCTTCCGGGCCGGAAACGCTGCCGTCGGGCGCGATCCGTACCCACGGCGGATCGTCGCTGGCGCCCACGCGCATGGCGTCCTGCGCGGCCTGCCGGCTGAGATCGTCGGCATCGCGCGGGTACGGGCCGCAGCCGGCCAGAGCGGCCAGCGCCACCACGCATGCCAGGGCAGGGATGCGATGCATGGACGCTCTTATGGGCGCTGCGGGGTGAACGCGATGTCAGGTCGGCGGAGTCTGGGGCTTGCCGGTGTTGGCGTCCCGGATGCGGCCTTCGGCCGCGCGCACCCGCGTCCTCCAGGCGCACGACGCCCGTGCCGTCGCCACGGCCCCACCACCTTGAAGGCGACGCTCTTGCATGGCCCGGAAGCGAAGCGCACCCGGCTTCCTCCCTCCCCGTGGTCCTGGAACGCCACCGGGCCCCGGCTCACCCCGGGGCGACATTGAGGGATGGTGCGCGGGCCGACGGGCACTGGATCACATGCCGGCAACACCCGCGGTGGGAGCCTGCGGCCAAAGCCAGGCCCGATCCATGCACCTGATCCAGCTGTTCCTGCCGCTGCGCGACAACGATGGCCAGGCGTTCCCGCGGGCCCTGTATGACGAGGTCCGCGCAGCGCTGGCCGAGCGCTTCGGCGGGGTGACCGCGTTCGTGCGTTCGCCGGCGGTCGGGCTGTGGGAGGACGACGAGGGCGACGTGCAGCGTGACGACGTGGTGCTGCTGGAGGTGATGGCCGACCACGTGGACCACGGCTGGTGGGTGTCCTACCGCAAGGGCCTGGAGCGCCGCTTCCGCCAGGACGAGGTGCTGGTGCGGGCGACGCGGGTGGAGCGGCTGTAGGCGTCATCGGAGTGCAGCCGGGACGCGCCTGGCAATGCCGCGACCAGGGAGGCTGTATCGGAGCACGGGTGTGCTACGCCTATCCGGGCTACGCTTTGCAACCTGCGCACGAGCTGGAGCTGTTGATGGCCTATACCAACCACTACCTGGAAGCCGAGCCTTCCCGCGCCGAGGTGGACGCGCGCGAGGGCCCGCTGTTGCTCGAGTTCGGTGCGCCGTGGTGCCCGCACTGCCAGGGGGCGCAGCCGGCGATCGAGGCGCTGGCCTCCGAGCATCCGCAGCTGCAGCACCTGAAGATCGAGGACGGCCGCGGCAAGCCGCTGGGACGCTCGTTCAAGGTGAAGCTGTGGCCGACCCTGGTGCTGCTGCTCGATGGCCAGGAACTGGCGCGGGTGGTACGGCCCGTGGCCGGCGAGGACCTGCAGCCGCTGCGCGCGGCGCTGGTGGGCGGCTGATCGGGGGCATGGCGATGGACGCGATGAAGTACGCGCGGGTGGCGCTGCTGGCGCTTGCGCAGGCGGGCGCGGCGCTGGCCGGCGACGGGAAGGACGCCGCGCCAGCGCAAGCGGCCGCGGTGCTGGAGCGGTTCCGCACGCCCGCCGAGGGGATCCGTTCCGGCGGCCGCATCCAGGCCGCCGACCTGCCGGCCTTGCAGGCAGCCGGCATCGTGCGGGTGATCGACCTCACGCCCGATGCCGAGACACCCGATTTCGACGAGGCCGCCGCGGTGCGCGCGGCCGGACTGCACTACGCCAACCTGCCGATCGCCGGGCCGCAGGACATCGACCGCGAGGCGGTGCTGGCCTTCGACGCGCTGCTGGCCGGAAGCGGGGGGCCGACCCTGGTGCATTGCGCCAGCGGCAACCGCGTGGGGGCCCTGGCGGCCCTGCGCGCGGCCTGGCTGCACGGTGCCGACGAGGAGGCCGCGATCGACGAGGGCCGGCGCTGGGGCCTCACTGGGCTGGAACCGGTGGTACGCCAACGCCTGCGCCAGGCGCACTGCATTGCCGATGCCGCCGATGTGGCGGCCTGCGCGGACGGCGGCTGAGCCAGCTCAGCGCCTGCGCGCGCTGAGGAAGGTCCACAGGTCCTGGTAGGACGGGACCAGCACGTCCTGCTCGCAGCGCCGGGCGAAGTGTGCGTCTACCGCCTGGCGGATCAGCGGCAGCACCTCGCGGCGCAGGGCGCGGTCGGCGGCATCGTCGCGGCCATGGCCGCAGCACTGCATGCTCAGCACGCCGCCGGGGCGCAGGGCGCGCGCGATGTGGCCGATGATGCCGGTGATGAATTCGGCGCGGGACTGGCCCTCGCGCACCGGGTCCATGGTCAGGTCGTAGACCACGGCATCCAGGTCGCGTGCCTGCGCGATCCAGGCGAAGGCATCGCCGGTGACGATGCGCGCGTGCGGGCTGTCGAAGGCGTCGCCGCACAGCGCCGGCAGGTGCTGGCGGCAGAGCTCCATGACCCGCGGGTCGATCTCGACCATGGTCAGCTCGGACGGCAGCGCGTCCAGCGGTTCGAGGGTGCGGATCAGCTCGGCAAGCACGCCACCGTCGCCGCCGCCGAGGATGGCGACGCGTTCCAGGCGCGGATGGGCCAGCAGCGGGCTGGTCATGGCGACGCCGTAGGCGACGTCGGATTCGGAGATCTGGAGGTCGCCGTCGAGGAAGAGCTGGCCTCCGAAGCGCGGGTGGCGGGTGACGACGACGTGCTGCAGACCGGTGTGCTCGTCGGCGAGCAGGTGGTTGGAAGCGGCCGGTGCAACCGGCGGGAGATGCAGGCGGAGACCGGCGCGGTGGCCGTTGGATGGAATCAATCCGGGTTCCTCCTGTTGCGGTGGATGGACCCCCATGCTGGTCAATCCGGGCGGAGGGTTCAAGTTCCGCTCCATCGCGGCCGCATCGCGCGGGGCGGGGCGGTAACCACGATGGCGGGACGATCCGTCGCATCCGTGGCCCGTTGACCACATCCGATGCACGGGAGCAGACTGCGCGCCGCCGGTGGCGGCACGCCGCCGGTGCGTCGTTCCGCGACGCTTTCGCGCAGGCGCCGCACGTGGCGTGCAGGCGCCTTTCGGAGTCCAGATACCAATGTCCAGCGACAGTCATCCCGGCCCCGGGCCGCTGACGGTGCTGGCGACCGCCTGAGCGATCGGGACTGGTTCGCCGCCGCTGCCGCCGGCCCGTGGCCCAAACGAGGCGAACCCGATGAAGAACCCGATCCTGCTGCGGCAGCCCGGCGCGGCGGCCGTCACCCTCGCTGCACCCCTGGCCGCGCTCGACACCGCCGATGCGGTGGAGCATCTCAACAGCATGGACCGCGACGATGCGGCGGCGGTGCTCGCGGCGCTGCCGGTGCCACGCGCGGTGGAACTCCTGGAGCAGCCCGAGCTGCGCGACGCCAGCGTGCTGGTGGCGCGGCAGGACTTGGCGCTGGCGGCCGGCTGGCTCGGGCAGATGGCCCATGATCGCGCCACCGACATCTTCCAGGGCCTGGACGCGAAGCACCGCGACCAGCTGCTGTGGCGGCTGGATCCGGACCCCCGCGATGCGATCCGCAAGCTGCTGCGCTACCCGCCCAACACCGCCGGTGCGCTGATGACCACCGAGTTCGTGGCAGTGCCGGCGGACTGGACCGTCGGCCGCACCTTGCAATACGTGCGCGAGGTCGAGCGCAGCCGCGAGACCGTCTACGCCATCTACCTGCTCGATCCGCGGGAACAGACCCTGGTGCAGGTGGTGACCATGCGCCGCCTGATCACCGGCGAGCCGGACGCGCCGATCCTGCAGGTGGCCCAGGCCACGCCGCCGGTCGCGGTGGACGCGCAGATGGACCAGGAGGAGGTGGCGCGCCTGATCCGGCGCCACGACCTGCTGGCGATCCCGGTGGTGGACGCGCGCGGGCACGTGCTGGGCATCGTCACCGTGGACGACGTGCTCGATGCGCTGATCGCCGAGTCCACCGAGGACGTGCACAAGTTCGGCGGCATGGAGGCGCTGGACAAGCCGTACATGCGCATCGGCTTCGGCGAGATGATCCGCAAGCGCGCCGGCTGGCTGGGCGTGCTGTTCCTGGGCGAGATGCTGACCGCCAGCGCGATGCAGCACTTCGAGGACCAGCTGGCGCGGGCGGTGGTGCTGACCCTGTTCATCCCGCTGATCATGAGCTCCGGCGGCAACTCCGGCTCGCAGGCCACCTCGCTGCTGATCCGCGCGCTGGCGTTGCGCGAATTGCGCCTGGGCGACTGGTGGAAGGTGGCCCTGCGCGAGATCCCCACCGGCGCGGTACTGGGCGCCATCCTCGGCCTGCTGGCGATCGTGCGCATTGCCGTGTGGCAGTACGCCGGGCTGTACGACTACGGCCCGCACTGGGGGATGGTGGCGCTGACCATCGCCGCGGCGCTGGTCGGGATCGTGGGCTTCGGCTCGCTGTCCGGCTCGATGCTGCCGTTCGTGCTGCAGCGCCTGGGCTTCGACCCGGCCAGCGCCTCTGCGCCGTTCGTGGCCACGCTGGTCGACGTCACCGGGCTGGTGATCTATTTCAGCATCGCCGCGCTGATCCTGGGCGGCACGCTGCTGTAGCCGGCTGTCCGGAGCCCGTGCCCCGCGTAGCCCCGGCAAGGCCGCATCCACGACCCCGCGCGCTGGAAGCCGCGCCATTGCAGCCGTCGATGGCCCGGCTTCCTGCCGGCTTGCTTGCCACCCGGAGCCACCGGGTCACGACCCAAGGACGGGACGACGCTGGGGACGCGTCCGGGCTGCGCCCGCCATCCGGCATCATTCGCGCATGTCCGCATCCGAAGCTTCCGGCTCCACGCCGCTGACCCGCGCCGCCATCGCCCGCAAGGCCTGGCCGATCATCCTGGCCAATGCCTCGGTGCCCCTGCTGGGGCTGGTCGATACCGCGGTGATCGGCCGCTACGGCAGCACCGCCGACCTTGGCGCCCTGGCGCTGGGCGCGCTGCTTTTCAACTTCGTCTACTGGAGCTTCGGCTTCCTGCGCATGGCCACCACCGGCTTCGTGGCCCAGGCCGCCGGCGCCGGCGACGAGGCCGAGGTGCGCGCGGCGCTGGCGCGGCCGCTGCTGCTGGGCGCGGGCCTGGGCGTGGCCATCTGGTTGCTGCAGTGGCCGCTGGTGGCCGGCTATTTCGCCGTGATGGAGGCCAGTCCGGCGGTGGCTGGGACCGGCGCGGACTACTTTGCCGCGCGGGTCTGGGGCGCGCCGGCGGCGCTGGCGTTGTACGCGCTGTGCGGTGCCCTGGTGGGACTGGGACGCAGCCGCACCCTGCTGGCGGTGCAATTGCTGCTCAATGGGCTCAACGCGGTGCTGGACGTTTGCCTGGCCGGCGTGCTCGACCTGGGCGCGCGCGGCATCGGCCTGGGCACGGCGATCGCCGAATGGACCACCTGCCTGGTCGCGGCGGCGGTGGTGTGGCGGGTGCTGCGCGCC
>NZ_ALIP01000013.1:0-10634 GCF_000283075.1 Pseudoxanthomonas sp. GW2 | reverse complement strand
GGGCGGTTGCCGCCCGGGACCCGGCGATGCCCGTGGCGGCGGCCGCCGCGGCCGGCGCGCCCATGGCCAGCAAGCCGCGCGCGGGCCGCGCCCGCTGAGGAACACCCATGCATTGCCCCTTCTGCCAGCACAACGACACCCGCGTGATCGACTCGCGCGTGTCCGAGGACGGCGCCACCATCCGCCGCCGCCGCGAATGCGAGGCCTGCGGAGAGCGCTTCTCCACCCTGGAAACGGTCGAGCTGAAGCTGCCGTCGATCATCAAGAGCGACGGCCGCCGCGAGCAGTTCGACGCCAAGAAGCTGCGCCAGGGCTTCGACCGCGCGCTGCAGAAGCGCCCGGTGGCCGAGGAACAGGTCGAGGCCGCGGTGCGCGCCGTGGTGCATGCGGTGCGCATGAGCGGCGAACGCGAGCTGCCGTCGCGGCGCATCGGCGAATTCGTGATGGACGAGCTGCGCAAGCTCGACCACGTGGCCTACGTGCGCTTCGCCTCGGTCTACCGCAGCTTCCAGGACGTGGACGATTTCCGCGAGGAGATCGAGAAGCTGGAGCGCGGCCTGCCCTCGAGCGAGCAGCTGCCGCTGCTGGAAGCGGCCGGCGTGGTCACGCCCGGCCAGGGGCGCGTCGCCGAACGGGCGAAGAAGCGCTGAGCACTCCGGTGCGCATCGACTGGCTCGCCGCGCATCCGCAGCACGCCGCTGCGCTGGCGGCGGCCCACGTGCGGGCCTTCGGTGCGCTGCTGCCGGACTGGACGGTGGCGCAGGCGCTGGCCGAACTGCGTGCGCACGACCGGGCCGCCACCATCCCCTCGACCCTGGTTGCCCTGGACGGGGCCGGCGACTGGCTGGGCTCGGTGAGCCTGCTGGCCGAGGACCATCCGGACATCCCGCAGTACTCGCCCTGGCTGGCCAGCCTGTACGTGCGGCCGGAGGCGCGCGGCGCCGGCGTCGGCCGCGCCCTGGTGGCGCGCGCGGTGGCCGAGGCCGGGTCGCTGGGCACGCAGGTCCTCCACCTGTACTGCAAGCCCGACATCGCCGGCTGGTACCGCACGCTGGGCTGGCGCGAGCACGAGCTGCTGCGCCTGGGGCCGCTGGAGGTGCACGTGCTTGCGATCGACTGCAGGGAACATCCATGAACGACCTCTTCGACGCCTTCGACCATGCCTGCATGGCGCGCGCGCTGCAGCTGGCCGCGCGTGGCCAGTACACCGCGCGGCCCAACCCCGTGGTCGGCTGCGTGGTCGCCAACGGCGGCCAGGTGGTCGGCGAGGGCTGGCATCCGCGCGCCGGCGAGCCGCACGCCGAGGTGTTCGCCCTGCGCGAGGCCGGTGATCGTGCGCGCGGCGGTACCGCCTACGTCACCCTGGAGCCTTGCGCCCACCATGGCCGCACGCCGCCGTGTGCCGAGGCACTGGTCGCCGCCGGCGTGGCACGGGTGGTGGCGGCCATGCGCGATCCGTTCCCGCGGGTCGATGGCGCCGGTTTCGCCCGGTTGCAGGCCGCGGGCATCGCGGTGGCATCCGGGCTGCTGGAGCGGCAGGCGCGCGAACTCAACCTCGGCTTCCTGTCGCGCTTCACCCGTGGCCGGCCATGGGTGCGCGTGAAGCTTGCCGCCAGCCTCGACGGACGCACCGCGATGGCCAGCGGCGAGTCCAAGTGGATCACCGGCGCGGCCGCGCGCGCCGATGTGCAGTGCTGGCGGGCGCGCAGCGGCGCGATCCTCACTGGTGCGGACACCGTGCTGGCCGACGACCCGGCCCTGACCGTGCGCCTGGGCGACGACACCCCGTTCCAGCCACCGCTGCGGGTGGTGCTCGACAGTCGCCTGCGCAGCCTGGCCATGCCCAGGGTGCGCGACGGCTCGGCGCCCACGCTTTACCTGCATGGCCCGGACGCGGTGCCGCCGCCGGGCCTGGACGCGGAGTTCGCCGTCGTGCCGCTGCGCGATGGCCACCTGGACCTGGAGGCCGCGCTGCGGCTGCTGGCGGCGCGCGACATCAACGAGGTCCAGGTCGAGGCAGGCCCGGCCCTGTGCGGGGCGCTGCTGCGCGCCGGCCTGGTCGACGAGCTGCTGCTGTACCAGGCACCGCTGCTCCTGGGCGATACCGCGCGGCCGCTGTTCGCGGGGCTGGGGATCGAGGCCATGGCCCAGCGCCTGCGCATGCAACTGGCCGAGTCGGTGATGGTGGGCGAGGACCGCCGCCTGCTGCTGCGCCCGGCCCGGGACTGAGCGCCCGCGACGCTGCGTCCCGCCGTTGCCGCGGGGCCTGGCGGGCAGGGTGGTAGAATCCCGCCGCCGGCCTGGCCGGCAGCCAGTACAGAACCAAACGTCTTCAGGGCGGGGTGGAATTCCCCACCGGCGGTAGGCGCCGTTCCCGGCAACGGGACAGGCGCGAGCCCGCGAGCGCCTCCGGCCATCCGGAGGGTCAGCAGATCCGGTCCAATGCCGGAGCCGACGGTTGTGGCGCGCAGGTCGCGCCCTAGAGTCCGGATGAGAGAAGACGCCGCGCCCGGCCGCAAGGACCGGGTGTGCGTGCTTTTTGCCCCTGGACGTTTTTCGCCATCGAACGCGGGAGACGCTCCATGCTGCAACCGACCACCCTCCTCCATGCCGCGCCGGCGCGCGCGCGTCGCCACGGAGGACTGCACTGATGTTCACCGGGATCATCGAGGGCGTGGGCCGCCTGGCCGCGCGCGAGCCGCGCGGCGGCGACGTCCGCTTCAGCTTCGCCACCGGCACCCTGCCGTGGCTCGGCTCCGGCGGCGGCGACGTGCGCCTGGGCGAGAGCATCGCGGTCAACGGCGTGTGCCTGACCGTGGTCGCGTTCGACGCGCAGGGCTTCCAGGCCGACGCTTCCACCGAAACACTGTCCCTGACCACCCTGGGCGAGCTGCCCGTGGGCGCGGCGCTGAACCTGGAGCGGGCCATGCGCCCGTCCGACCGCCTGGGCGGGCACCTGGTCAGCGGCCACGTCGACGGCATCGGGCGGGTGGTGTCGGTGCACGAGGACGCGCGCGCCCAGCGCTGGCGCTTCGCCGCGCCCGCGCCCCTGCTGAGGTACGTCGCGAAGAAGGGTTCGATCTGCGTCGACGGCGTCAGCCTGACCGTCAACGAGGTCGACGGCGAAGGCTTCGAGGTGGCGCTGATCCCGCACACCGTGGCCCATACCCGCTTCGCCGAAACGCGGGTGGGCGAGGCGGTGAACCTGGAGATCGACCTGGTGGCGCGCTACGTCGAGCGCCTGCTGGGCGCGCGCGGGGAGCCGGCATGAACTTCGCCACGATCCCCGAGCTGCTGGAGGAGATCCGCGCCGGGCGCATGGTGGTCATCGTCGACGACGAGGACCGCGAGAACGAGGGCGACCTGATCATGGCCGCCGAGCTGGTGCGCCCGGCCGACATCAACTTCATGGTCACCCATGCCCGCGGCCTGGTGTGCCTGTCGCTGACCCGCGAGCGCTGCGCGCAGCTGGGCCTGGCGCCGATGGTCCAGCGCAACACCGCGCAGTTCCATACCAACTTCACGGTCAGCATCGAGGCGGCCGAGGGCGTGACCACCGGCATCTCCGCCTACGACCGCGCCCACACCATCCGCACCGCGGTGCGCCCGGACGCCAAGCCCTCGGACCTGAGCCAGCCGGGCCACGTGTTCCCGCTGATCGCCCAGCCCGGCGGCGTGCTCACCCGCGCCGGCCACACGGAGGCGGCCAGCGACCTGCCGATGCTGGCCGGGCTGGAGCCGGCCGGCGTGCTGGTGGAGATCATGAACGCCGACGGCACCATGGCCCGGCGCCCGCAGCTGGAGGAGTTCGCGCGCCAGCACGGGCTGAAGATCGGCTCGATCGCCGACCTGATCGCCTGGCGCCTGGCCAACGAGCACACGGTCGAGCGGGTGGACGAGCGCGACATCGACACCGAGTTCGGTCCGTTCCGCCTGGTCACCTACCGCGACCGCATCGCCCACGAACTGCACTTCGCGCTGGTCCGCGGGGCGCCGGACCGCCACACCCCGACCCTGGTGCGCGTGCAGGTGGAGAACCCGCTGGCCGACCTGCTGCACTGGCGGCGCGAGGACTTCGGCGTGGCCGGCACCGACGCCCTGCGCGCGATCGCCGCCGAGGGGCAGGGGGTGATGGTGGTGCTGTCGGCCCCGCGCGATCCCGAGGCCCTGCTGGCGCGCCTGCGCGCCGAGCCGGAGGCCCGCCGCGATCCCAGGGACGTGGGCCAGTGGCGGCGCAACGGCGCCGGCGCCCAGATCCTGGCCGACCTCGGCCTGGGCCGGCTGCGGGTGCTGGGCATCCCGCGCCGCCAGGTCGGCCTGGCCGGCTACGGGCTGGAAGTGGTCGAGTACCTGTCGCCGTAAGCCGGCGGTCCCCGCGAACGGCCCCGGCCGGCCATGTCCGGTAAACTGTGCGACCCCTGAGGATCCCCGAACCATGACCCTGTACGAAGGCGACCTGCGCGTGCCTGCCGGCGCCCGCTTCGCGATCCTGGCCAGCCGCTGGAATGCGCGCATCACCGACGCCCTGGTGGCCGGTGCCCGCCGCAGCCTGGCCGACAATGGCGTGCCCGAGGACGCGGTGGATGTGGTCCGCCTGCCCGGCGCCTGGGAACTGCCCATGGCCGCGCGCAAGCTGGCCAACGCCGGCACCCACGCCGCGATCATCGCCCTGGGCTGCGTGGTCCGCGGCGATACCCGCCACTACGAGCACGTCGCCGACCTGTGCGCCGAGGGCCTGATGCGCGTGGCCCTGGACACCGGCGTGCCGGTGCTCAACGGCGTGCTGGCGGTGGAGCGGTTCGAGGATGCCGAGGCCCGCGCCGGCGGCAGCCACGGCAACAAGGGTGAGGAAGCGGCGATGGCCGCGCTGGAAATGGTCAACCTGCTGGAGCGCCTGCCATGAACCGTCCGTTCCGTTCCCGCACCGGCGTCGATCCGGTCCTGCGCGCGCGCGCGCGCCGCCGTGCGCTGCAGGCCATCTATGCCTGGCAGATCTCCGGCGGCAATGCGCAGCAGGTGATTGCCCAGTTCGCCCACGAGCAGGCGCACGAGATCGCCGACCTGGCCTATTTCGAGGACCTGGTCACCGGCGTGCTCGCGCACCGCGCCAGCCTGGACGAGGCCCTGGCCCCGCACCTGGACCGCGGCGTGGAGGAAGTGGACGCGATCGAGCGCGCCGTGCTGCGCCTGGCCGCGTACGAGCTGCTGCACCGCCAGGACGTGCCGTACCGGGTGGTGATCAACGAGGCGATCGAGATCGCCAAGCGCTTCGGTTCCGAGCACGGCCACACCTACGTCAACGGCGTGCTCGACCGCGCCAGCGCGCAGTGGCGCGCGGCCGAAGTGCAGGCCTCGCGCGGCGGCCGCTGAGCCATTCCCGGTGCGCGCCGCCGGCGGCGCGCCCGTCCTGCACGCCGGAGCCGCCATGGCCGAGTTCGACCTGATCGGGCTGATCCGCGAGCGCGCCGCCACGCGCGCCGACGTGCTGCTGGGCATCGGCGACGATGCCGCGCTGCTGCAGCCGCCGCCGGGCCATGCCCTGGTGGTGACTGCCGATACCCTCAACGAGGGCGTGCATTTCCCGGCCGGGACCGCGGCCGCCGATATCGGCTGGAAGGCCCTGGCGGTGAACCTGTCCGACCTGGCCGCGATGGGGGCGAAGCCGGCGTGGTGCACGCTTTCGCTCTCGCTGCCGCGTGCAGACGCCGCGTGGGTCGGGGCCTTTGTCGACGGATTCCTGGACCTGGCCGGTCGCCATGGCATCGCCCTGGTCGGCGGCGACACCACCCGCGGCCCGCTGTCGATCGGCGTGACCGCGATGGGCCTGGTCGAGCAGGGCGCCGCCCTGCGCCGCGACCGCGCGCGGGTGGGGGACGATATCTGGGTCACCGGCACGCCTGGCGAGGCCGCCGGGGCGCTGGTGCTGGGCGGGCATGTCCCGGGACCGGCGCCTGCCGGCGAGGTGGCATCAAGCGCGCGTGCGGCGCTCGATTCGCGCCTGGCGCGGCCCACGCCGCGGGTGGAAGCCGGCCGCGCCCTGCTGGGCCTGGCCCATGCCTGCGTCGATATCTCCGATGGGCTGCTGGCCGACCTGGGCCATGTCTGCGCGCGCAGTGGCGTCGGCGCCGAGGTGCGGCTGGATGCGCTGCCCGCATCGGCCGCGCTGCGCGAAGTTTTCGGCGACGCTTCACGGGTGCTGCAGGCCACCGGCGGCGACGATTACGAGCTTTGCTTCACCGCGCCGGCGAACCTGCGCGAACAGGTCCAGCTGGCGCTGGAGCAGGTGGGCGTCGACGCCAGCCGCATCGGCCGCATCGTCGCCGGCCAGGGCGTGCGCGCGCTGGATGCGCAAGGCCAGCCGTGGCAGCCGCCACGCGCCGGCTACGAGCATTTCGGCTGAGCGGCCTCAGCCGCGTGCATCCACCGCCGCGGCCATGCGCCGCACGGCTTCCTCCAGCAATGGGCGGGGCATGGCGAAGTTGAGCCGCACATGGCCTTCGCCGCCTGCGCCGCATTCGGCGCCATCGGTCAGCGCGACCTGGGCGTGGCGGCGGAAGAACTGCGCCGGTGGCTGGTCCAGGCCCAGCGCGCGGCAGTCCAGCCAGGCCAGGTAGGTGCCCTGCGGGGCGATGTAGCCGACCCGCGGCAGCAGTTGGGCCAGCAGCCGGCCCAGCAGGTCGCGGTTGCCGCGCAGGTAGTCCAGCACCGCCAGCCGCCAGGGATCGCCCTCGCGCCAGGCCGCGGTGTGCGCGACCACGCCCAGGGTGGCGGTGCTATTGCCGGCGAAGTGGCCGATGCGCCGCCACACCTCCAGGTCGGCAGGGTTGGTGAACACCAGTTGCGCGCATTTCATCCCGGCCAGGTTCCAGGCCTTGGACGCGGAAACAGCGGTGATCGCCTGGCGTGCGGCTTCCCCGCCGAGCGAGGCATAGGGCACGTGCTGCGCGCCGGGATACACCAGTGGCGCATGGATCTCGTCGGCGAACACGCGCGCGTCGTGGCGGGCGACGACCGCGGCGATGCGCTCCAGCTCCTTGCGCGGGTAGACCTTGCCGATCGGGTTGTGCGGATTGCACAGCAGCAGCATGCGCGCGCCGCCGGCCAGCGCGGCCTCCAGCGCGTCCTCGTCCAGCGTCCACTCGTCCCGGCCGCGGTGCATGGGCACCGGCACCACCGGGTTGCCGAGCAGCTCCAGCAGCGGCACGAACGGCATGTAGCACGGCATCGGCAACGCCACCGGCGCGCCCGCCGGCAGGAAGTGGCGCAGCGTGATCTCCAGCGCGGCCAGCACGTCCGGTACCGCGCGCACCTGCGCAGGCTCCACCTCCCAGCCATGGTGTGCGCGCTGCCACTGCGCGCAGGCTTCGGCCAGGGCGCGCACCGGCGCGGCGGAGAGGTAGCCGAGCTGGCCGGCTTCCACCGCATCGTGTAGCGCCTGGCGGATCGGCGCGGCCACGCCGAAGTCCATTTCCGCGACGAAGGCGCCGATGCAGTCGGGGAAGGCGCGCCACTTCAGGCCGCCGGCCTGGCGCAACTGCCCGATGGTGATGCGGTCGAACTGGCTGGTGTCCACGCGTGCTCCTTGCCGGCCAACGATTGCGGGTGCTGTTTCAGCCGTGCGCCGGAGGCAGCACCTTGCCCGGGTTGAGGATGCCATCCGGATCCAGCGCCGCCTTCACTGCGCGCATCGCCGCCAGGGTGGCCGCGTCGAAGGCGCGGTCCATCCAGTTGCGCTTGGCCACGCCGATGCCGTGCTCGCCCGACAGCGTGCCGCCCAGGGCGATCACCTGCGCGAACAGCGCCTCCAGCGCCGCATGCGCGCGCGCGTCCTCGTCCGGGTCCTCCGGGTGGTACATGATGTTGACGTGCAGGTTGCCGTTGCCGGCATGGCCGAAGGCCACGATCGGCAGCGCATGCTCCGCCGACAGCGCCTCGACCGCGGCGACCAGGTCGGGGATGCGCGACACCGGCACCACCACGTCCTCGTTGATCTTGCCCGGCGCGATGCTGCGCAGCGCCGGGGAGAGCGCGCGCCGCGCGGCCCACAGGCGGTCGCGTGCGGCGCCGTCCATGGCCACGTCCAGCGACAGCAGGCCTTCGCCTCCGGCGGCATCGGCCAGCGCCTGCAATGCAAGCGGCAGGGTGTCCTCGTCGCCGTCGGCCTCGACCAGCAGCATGGCGCCCGCGTCCGGCACGTCCGTGCCGTTGCGGCGGAGCAGGGCGATCGCACTGCGGTCCATGAACTCGAGCATCGCCGGCACCTGCGGCTGGCGCATCAGCCGCGAGACCGCCGCGGCGGCGCCGGCCGCGTCGCGGTAGAACACGCGCAGGCCGGCCTGCGCCTTCGGTCGCGGCAGCAGGCGCAGGGTGGCTTCGACGATCAGGGCCAGGGTGCCTTCGCTGCCGACGATCAGGTGGGTGAGGTCGTAGCCGGTGGCGTCCTTGGTCCAGGGGCCGCCGCAGCGGATGACCTCGCCGGTGCCGGTCACCGCCGCCAGGCCCAGCACGTTGTCGCGGGTGGTGCCGTATTTCACCGCGCGCGGGCCGCCGGCATTGCAGGCGAGGTTGCCGCCGATGGTGCAACGCTCGGCGCTGGAGGGATCCGGCGCCCAGAACAGGCCGTGCGGCTGCAGTGCCTGCTGCAGGTCGCCGTTGAGCACGCCGGGCTGGACCACCGCGCAGCGGTCGTCGGGGCGGATGTCGAGGATCCGGTCCATGCGCGCGAACGAGACCACCACGCCGCCGGCGAACGGCACCGCGCCGGCGGCGGTGCCGGTGCCGGCGCCGCGCGCGACCACCGGCACGCGATGTGCGCGGCAGGCGCGCACGATCGCGGCCACCTGTGCCGTGTCGGCGGGCACCGCAACCGCATCGGGCAGGGCCTGGCGCCGCGAATCATCCTCGCCGTGGGCGCGGCGCGCGGCCTCGTCGGTGCGCCAGCCCTGCGGGCCGAGCAGGGCGGAAAGTTCGGCGTCCAGCGCCGCGGGCAGGGCGGTTGTCATCCCGGGATTGTAGGCCGCAGGCATGGCGGCTCAGGCATCGTCCGCGCGGAACGCATCCTTGAGCCAGCGGATCGAGGGCGCCGCCGGATCGCCGCTGGCCTCGGCCACGTCGAAGCGGCAGGGGCAGTCCGCCAGCCGTGGATGGCCGGCCAGGTACAGCTGCGCGGCGCGGACCAGGCGCCGGCGCTTGCCGGCATCGACCGAGGCCAAGCCGCCACCGAAGGCGGAGCCGGCGCGGTAGCGCACCTCGACGAACACCACGGTGGCGCCGTCGCGCATCACCAGGTCGAGCTCGCCGCCGCGGTAGCCGACATTGCGGTCCAGCGTACGCAGGCCGGCGGCTTCCAGCCGCGTCCGCACCGCGGCCTCCACCTGGGCACCGCGGGCGCGGCGGTCGACCTGTCCGGAGCCCGTCCCTGGGCGCCGCATGGGGCCGGCCTCAGTTCCCCAGCGGGACCGGCTGGCCGCCGCTGAAGGTGGCCCAGGCCGGCTGCCGCACCACGTTGCCGAAGCCATCCAGGCGCAGGTCGCCGGTGGCGCCGCGCAGCTGGCCGTTGGTGCCGGACAGCAGGCTTTCCAGGTAGGCGCTGATGCGCCAGGCGTCGTAGCCGAAGGCGAACAGGCGCGCGGCCGGGCCGCGCGCGGTCGGCAGCATCTCCGCCGCGCGGCTGGCGCCGGGCAGGCCGGTGGTGCCGCGGGTCGCCCAGGCCTCGGTGGGATAGACGATGCCGTCGAGCACCGCGTCCTCCTCGGCGCGACCGGTGCCGGAGGCCAGCTGCGAGGTGCCGACCCGGGTGCGCGCAGCGAACCCGGCCAGCGCCAGCTGCGGCGCCAGCGCCCGCGCCTGCGGGCCGCGCACCGCCAGGAACACGCTGTCCGCGCCGGCGGCCGCGGCCTCGACCAGGGCGGCACCAAGGTCGCCCGGCTGCTCGCCCACCGACAGGGTGGCGGCGATGTGGCCGCCGCGGTCGGCCAGCCGGCTGCGGAAGGCTTCCACCGCGCGCAGCGCGTTCTCGTCGCTGCCCGCCAGCACCAGCACGTTGCGGCGCTCGCGCGCCAGCAGGTAGTCCGCGGCCGCCAGGCCATCGTCCTCCGGCGCCAGCGAGAACATCGCATGGCCCGGCGGCGGCGGCGCGTCGCCGCGGTTCAGCGCCAGGCTCGGGACTTCCAGTGCCTGCCCGCGGAACACCGCGCCGACCTCGTCGCGGCCCAGCGGCCCGACCACGAAGTCGCTGCCCTCGGCCACCGCGCGCGCATAGGCCGCCTGGGCGCCGGCGGGCGTGCCGGCGGTGTCGTAGAACACGACCTCCGGGCGCTGCCGGGTTTCGCCGTAGTAGCCGGCCAGCAGGCCATCGCGCACCGGCGCGGCGGCGGTGGCCAGCGGTCCGCTCAGCGGCAGCAGCACCGCCAGGCGGCGCGGCGGGCGGTAGCCGTCGGCGGCGGCCGGCGGGCGCGAGTCGAAATTCCAGCCCTCGCCCGGATCCAGCGGGCGCGGCAGCGGCAGGCCGCGCTGCACCATGGCCCGGGCGGCAAACTTGTACAGCGGATCGCCGGCCGGCAGCGCGGCGGCGAATGCGCCCAGGCCGGCGTCGTCCAGCGTGCCCAGCAGGCGGTCGATCTGGCGGCGGTTCT
>NZ_ALIP01000012.1:0-20038 GCF_000283075.1 Pseudoxanthomonas sp. GW2 | reverse complement strand
TCGGGCCGGTGGCCGTCGGGGCCGATGTCTTCCTCGCGTTCGATCCTGTATCCGAGCCCGTGCAGCTGGTCCAGGAGCGCTTGCTCCAACGCAGCTTCAGATAGGAAACCCACAATCCCCCTCCCGATTGACCCACCCCCCAGACGGGGTTATACTCTGTGCCAGCTCATCTACCACGTGTAGAAGGAGTATCCGAAGCCCTTGCACAGCAATGTGCCGGGGCTTCAGTCTTTCTGGGCTGCGCGCCATGCATCCCGCTCCTTTATGAACTTCCTGATCGTGTGCGCCCGCAGGCAGTAAGCCGTCTTCAGCAGATAGAACCTCGGCCCCTGCGCGGTCTGGCGCTTGGCCAGCACCACGGCGAAGTCGTGCTGTTCCGCCCAGATGACGACGTGGGTTTCCCTCCCGCGTTCGTTCTCCCACCATGAAAAGCCGGGCGCCCCTGCATCCGCATTCTGGATGCACCACGCCACCCAGCGCACCCTCTCGCAACGGCGCAGATCCGGAATGCGGTCGTCCTCGTTGCGGTTGCGCTGATCCGGGGCCTCGGAAATCAGGTGCCAGAAACCATACCCCTTGCGCTTGGTCTTCGGCATGTACCGCACCTTGACCGGGTTGCCGCAGAACGTCAGGCCGGCGTGTGCCACGGTCTCCAGGTAGATGGCGTAGATCGCGTCCTCATACGCCTGCCAGCCGGCAAAGTCGCTCAAGTGGATCAAGGGAGGGGGCAACGTCAAGACTGCGCCCTCCAGACGAGCAGGTTGAATTTTTCCGCCCGCCACAGGGAGTTTTGCTCCAGACTCAGCCCACTGCGATGCCGGATATGCGCCACCAGCGCCTGCTTGGCCGGGCTGCCATGCAAACCCCGGTGCACGTACGACAGCGCACCGATCAGCAAGTCCGCCAACTGCAGCAGCGGCACGTCATGGGACTGCACCTGTTCGATTGACTCGATGATGCTGCGATCAAAGTCGTAATTGGCATTGCACAGCACATCGTGCAGCTTGGCCACCTTGCGACGGCCCCGCGTGTCCTTGATGTCCAGAAAAATCCGATAGTGCTTTTCCGGATCGATCAACCAGCTGAGCAACCTGTACCACTGCTTGTAATAAAAATCATCGTGGCTTTGAGCAAAGCGCCCGTGATCCAGCAACTGTTTGTCCGGCACCACCAGGCCACGAAAACGCAGCAGAGGTTCGTCGAAAAACAAGTCCAATAACGCCTGATAGAACGACAGCTTGCCCGGCGAAACCTTGACCCACTTGATCTCGAATCCGGGCGGCAAACCGTACTGAGCTTTCAGCGCCTTGACCTTTCGTGACAAGGACTTTTGCCGCTCCGCCGGGCACCACAAGGCCCCCAGCACCATCGCCTTCATGCCATCGTTTTCCAGATGGCAGGACTCGTCGCAATAGATGTGAATGGTTTCGGTCATCAGCCACGCCCCTTGAGGAAGGCTTCGGCATCGGCGATGCGCAGCTCGCCGGAGATCAGTTTGGGCAGAAGGGTATCGCGGAGTTGAGCGAGTTTAGATGACTGCTGCTTCGTTAATACTATCTGATCAAAATTTGGCTGGCAGAGCTTCTCGAATTCTCTCGCCACATTATCTCTTGGAATGACAATCCGAAATTCATCTATATCGCCTTTACCGAGATGGATAACCGTAGTTGCAACCTCCGTTGCTTCAACGCGAGCAAGATGCGGCTTAATTGCATTTCGCACAAAAGCAGCACAATGCGGATTTTTAGGGTGAAATACACATATCCGCTGATTCATCCATGCCGGCTCACCGCCCCATAGATACGCACGGAACTCCCCATCCATGCCGACGACAATGTCGCCCGGTTGAATCAAATATCCCTTGGGATGGACTTCCTCTGTCCACACTCCGGGACGCTCATTGCGCAGGTCACGTATTCTCACCAATGGTCGCCCTTTGCCCTCTGAATTAAATTTTGACGAGGCAAATGGTGCCCCATAGCGCACACTTGCAACTTCATAAACAGAGCCGACTCGCCACCCCTCCGGAATCTCCCCCAGCTCCGATTCGACGAGGCGGTCGGGGAAGAGGTCGTAGAGGTGGGCGGGGAGGCCGGGGAGGGATTGGCCGCGCTGCCAGCGGCCTTCCATCTTGGCGCGCACGGGTTCGAAGTCCACGAACCACGCCTTGAACAGGGTGCGGGCCATGGCTTCCAGCGTTTCGTTCTGCTTGCGGTTGAGTTCGATCTTGTCGTCCAGCGTGCCGAGGATGTGCGCGATGGCACGTTGTTCATGTTTAGGCGGAACGTCTAGCTCAAGCATGTACACGGCCGAGCGAGTTGTTGATGGGATAGGCGAGCCATCGTCCACCTCTCCGAGCTTGTAATGCTTTACTGCGTAATAAAGCCATCGCATATCCAAATCCGTCTTCGGCACGATGTAGTAAGCCGTGTCGATCACCCAAAACGGATCGCGACAATACTCAACTCCTCGATACGCTCCTTTTCGGCCAAGGATTACGCCGGGACCTTGCGTCAGCGCATCGTTTGTCCAACCAATAGGTCCGTTCGATCCAAAAACACGATATTTGCCGTGGGTTTGACTGTAGCCACGAAGTGCTTTCCCATATTCAAGGCAGACTTCATCTCCCCATGTTGATGAGCGCCACTCACTCGCCATACCCAAGCTCCTTCAGGTTGGCGTCGATCGCCGCATCCAGCCGCGCCGCTTCCGCCCGCTTCCCGTGCCACTTATCCGCCATACCCGTCTTCCCTCTGCTCATCAAACAGCCTCAGGTACGGCTCGAACACGAAGCGCCGGTTGCGCGCATATCCGGTGATCTCGCGCAGCAGGCCGATGCCTTCCAGCCTGCTGACGATCTGGTTGGCGCCGGCGGGGGTGAGGTCCAGCCATTCGCGCACGGTGGCCACGTTGACGATGGGGTGGTCGAACAGGCGGTCCATCACGCGCTGGCCGTTGGCCGCGGCGCGGCCCAGCCCTTCGGTGATGCGGGTGCGGAACTCCTCACGCATGCGCAGGATGGCGGCGGCGGTCCGGGCGGCTTCGCGGCTGACACTGACCACACCTTCCAGGAAGAAGCCCAGCCAGCCTTCCCAGTCCCCGGCGTCACGCACGGCCTGCAGGCGTTCGTAGTACTCGCTGCGGTGCTGCTTGAAGTAGTGCGAGAGGTAGAGCACCGGCTTGCCCAGCAGGCGCTTTTCCGTGAGCAGGAAGGTGATGAGCAGGCGCCCCACGCGGCCGTTGCCATCGAGGAAGGGGTGGATGGTTTCGAACTGGGCATGCGCCAGCCCCACCTGGATCAGGGGCGGCAGGCCGGCGCCGTCGTGCAGGAACCTTTCCAGGTCGGACAGGGCGCCGGGCACCTCGTGCGGCGGAGGCGGGACGAAGGTGGCATCGGCCAGGGTGCAGCCGCCGGGGCCGATCCAGTTCTGGCTGGTGCGCAGCTCGCCCGGCGTGAGACGTCCGCCGCGTACGCCCTGCATCAGTTCGCCGTGGATCTCGCGGATCAGGCGCACGGAGACGGGCAGGTCGGCCAGCCGCGCCAATCCGTGGTTCATGGCGCGCACGTAGTTGGCCACCTCGTTCACGTCCCTGGGGGTATCCGGGTCGAACAGTTGCGCCTCGGCGGCCAGCAGGTTCTGCAGGGAGCTTTGCGTGCCCTCGATCTGGCTGGAGAGCACGGCCTCCTTGCGGACATACATGAACACGAACAGGTCGGGATTGGGCAGCGTGAGCACGGCGCCATCCAGCCGCCCCAGGGCGTAGTCGGCCTCCGACAGGCGCTCGCGCAGCGGGCCGGAGAGGTCCAGGGGCGGATCCGGCGGCAGGGGCGCGGGGATGAAGGCCCGGTAGCCGGTGGGCTGCTGCAGGTAGCGACCGGCCCGGAAGCGCATGGGATCGGGTGCGTTGATCATGAACCGTGATGGGCCGCTTGTTAAACGTAGCGTTTAGTATGATCGGGTTCCAGAGCCGAGTTCAACGCGGCGTTGAAAAGCCCAGGGCCTCCAGATTGGCCTCGATCGCCGCATCCAGCCGTGCCGCTTCCGCCCGCTGCTTGCGCCACTGTGCTGCCAGCCGCGCCATCTTTACTTCGAATGGTTCGCCGTCGTCTTCCTGCGCCGCGGCGCCCACGTAGCGCCCCGGCGTGAGCACGTAGTCGTGCCTGCGGATCTCGTCCAGCGTGGCCGACTTGCAGAAGCCGGGCACGTCGACGTATTCGCCGGCGTCCTTCTCGCCACGCCAGGCGTGGTAGGTGTCGGCGATCTTTTTGATTTCCTCGTCGGTGAGTTCGCGGCGGGTGCGGTCCACCATCACGCCCATGCTGCGGGCATCGATGAACAGCACCTGCCCGCGGCGGTCGCGCAACTTGGTCTTCTTTACCAGCCCGTTGTTGCGTCCCTTGGCCAGGATCCAGAGGCAGGCGGGGATCTGGGTGGAATAGAAGAGCTGGCCCGGCAGCGCCACCATGCAGTCCACCACGTCCGCTTCCAGCATGGCCTTGCGGATCTCGCCCTCGCCGCTTTGGTTGGAGCTCATGGAGCCGTTGGCCAGCACCACGCCCGCGATGCCATTGGGGGCCAGGTGATGGTGGATGTGCTGCAGCCAGGCGTAGTTGGCGTTGCCCACGGGCGGCACGCCGAACTGCCAGCGCACGTCGTCACGCAGGCGCTCGCCGCCCCAGTCGGAGACGTTGAACGGCGGGTTGGCGAGGATGAAGTCGGCCTTGAGGTCGCGCAGCTCGTCCTTGTGGAAGCTGCCTTCGTTGTTCCAGCGGATGTCGGCATCGATGCCGCGCACCGCCAGGTTCATCTTGCACAGCCGCCAGGTGGTGTAGTTGCTCTCCTGTCCGTAGATGGCGATGTCGCCGATGCGGCCGCCGTGCTCCTGCACGAACTTGTCCGACTGCACGAACATGCCGCCGGAGCCGCAGCAGGGGTCGTAGACGCGGCCGGTGTAGGGTTCCAGCATTTCCACCAGGACGCGCACCACCGAGCGCGGGGTGTAGAACTCGCCGCCACGCTTGCCTTCGGCGCCGGCAAACTGGCCGAGGAAGTATTCGTACACGCGGCCGAGGATGTCCTTCGATTTGTCGCCATCCTCGTTCAGCGCGATGCCGGAGATCAGGTCGATCAGCTCGCCGAGCATGACCTTGTTGAGCGCGGGGCGGGCGTAGTCCTTGGGCAGCACGCCCTTGAGGGATTCGTTCTCCTTCTCGATGGCGCGCATGGCGTCGTCGATCAGGGTGCCGATGGTGGGCTTCTTCGCGTTGGCCTGCAGATGCGACCAGCGCGCCTCCTTCGGCACCCAGAACACGTTTTCAGCCAGGTATTCGTCGCGGTCCTCGGCGGCGGCCGGGTCTTCGGTGAGCAGTGCCTGGTGCCTGGCCTCGAAGGCGTCGGAGATGTACTTGAGGAAGATGAGCCCCAGCGCAACGTGCTTGTAGTCGGAGGGCTCCATGTTGCCGCGCAGCTTGTCGGCGGTCTTGAAGAGGTCGGCCTCGAAGCCGAGGTTGCCGCCATTGCTTTTTTTGGTGGCGTTTTGTCTTGCCATCCTGCTTTCCCCTTTGATGATGCTCTCTTCGACGCCATGGAACCCGGCGGGACCTGGCAGCAGCGCACGGACCAAACGCTCTCCACGACATTTATCGCCAGTGGCCCCATAGGCCAAGACCTGTCGACTCCGTGCATCAGCAGCCAGTTGCCCGCAGTGGATCGCCCCCCATGAGCGTCGGCGCGACCCTCGGCACGGGACTACCAATGGCTCGTGGATGTTGCCCGCGATTGATGACGTACTGCTGAAGCCAATAGCTTCTATTCCGCACGGGAAAGCATTGCCCCAGGTGCCTGGTTGTCGGCCAACGCACCTTCGGGAAGGGGGGATATGGTGGGCCCACCAGGATTCGAACCTGGAACCAAGGGATTATGAGTCCCCTGCTCTAACCGTTGAGCTATAGGCCCGCGCTGCGGGCGGCAGTGTAGCGGATGGCCAAGCCACAGGGCAGGGCCGGGGCAGCGCGCGGCGCGTCGGCATGGGTTGGCCGCAAGCCAGGCCCAGGAAAACGCCAAGGCCCCGCATGGGCGGGGCCTTGACTGCGGCGGACCGGCGCTGGTGCGCCGGCGGGATCAGTCGATGTCGAGGAACGAGCGCAGCTGCTCGGAGCGGCTCGGGTGGCGCAGCTTGCGCAGCGCCTTGGCCTCGATCTGGCGGATGCGCTCGCGGGTGACGTCGAACTGCTTGCCGACCTCCTCCAGGGTGTGGTCGGTGTTCATGTCGATGCCGAAGCGCATGCGCAGCACCTTGGCCTCCCTCGGGGTCAGGCCCGCGAGCACCTCGCGCACCGTCTCCATCAGGTTGGTGTTGGTGGTCGCGTCGATCGGGGACTCCACGTTGGTGTCCTCGATGAAATCGCCCAGGTGCGAGTCCTCGTCGTCGCCGATCGGGGTCTCCATGGAGATCGGCTCCTTGGCGATCTTCATGACCTTGCGGATCTTGTCCTCGGGCATGTCCATCTCCTTGGCCAGCTCCTCCGGCGTGGCCTCGCGGCCGTACTGCTGGAGCATCTGGCGGGAGATGCGGTTGAGCTTGTTGATCGTCTCGATCATGTGCACCGGGATGCGGATGGTGCGCGCCTGGTCGGCGATCGAGCGGGTGATCGCCTGGCGGATCCACCAGGTGGCATAGGTCGAGAACTTGTAGCCGCGGCGGTACTCGAACTTGTCGACCGCCTTCATCAGGCCGATGTTGCCCTCCTGGATCAGGTCCAGGAACTGCAGGCCGCGGTTGGTGTACTTCTTGGCGATGGAGATCACCAGGCGCAGGTTGGCCTCGACCATCTCCTTCTTCGCCTTGCGCGCCTTGGCCTCGCCGTAGGCGAGCTGGCGGCCAATCTCGCGGATCTCGGCCAGGTCCAGGCACATGGCCTGCTCGATGGCGATGGTGGCCTGCTGCTCGGCGACGATCTGGTCCTTGACCTCGCGCAGCGCCGAGGACCACTTCTGCTTGCGCTTGAGGACCTCGTCCACCCAGTCGAGGTTGACCTGGTTGCCTTCCCAGGCACGCAGGAAGTCCTTGCGCGGCATCCTGGCGACGTTGGTGGCCAGGTGCAGCACGCGGCGTTCGCGCTCCTTGATCTCGTTGAGCACGTCGCGCAGCTTCCTGACCAGCACGTCGGTCAGCGGCAGCGGCAGCTTGAAGGTCATGAACTGCTCGGCCATCTCGGCGCGCAGCTTGACCACCTTCTTGTCCTGCGGGCCGCCCTTGGCGTGGGCCTTCTTGAACTTGGCGAAGTCGGCGGCCAGCTGCTCCATGCGGCGCGCGACCTCGGCCGGGTCGGGGCCGGTCGGGCCGGCATCGGCCTCGTCGTCGGTGGCGACCTCTTCCTCGTCGTCATCCACGTCGTCGGCCACCGCCTCGGCGGCGTCCTCGACCACCGGCGGCTCCGGGGTCTCGTCGAGCATGTCGTTGAAGCCGACCACCACCTCGGCCAGGCGCTTCTTGCCGGCCTTGTGCAGCTCGTACTCCTCCAGCAGGGTCTCGATCGAGGCCGGCACCGCGCCCAGCGCGGCCTGGACCTGGCTCAGGCCCTCCTCGATGCGCTTGGCGATGGCGATCTCGCCCTCGCGGGTCAGCAGCTCGACCGTGCCCATCTCGCGCATGTACATGCGCACCGGGTCGGTGGTGCGGCCACCCTCCGAATCCAGGGCGCTCAGCGCGGCGGCGGCTTCCTCGGCGGCGGTGTCGTCGATCTCGCGGCCACCGGTGTTGCCGTCGTTGAGCAACAGGGTCTCGACGTCCGGAGCAACCTCATGGACATCGATGCCCATGCCGTTGATCATGCCGATGATGTCTTCGATCTGTTCCGGGTCGACGAGGTCATCGGGCAGGTGGTCATTGACCTCGGCATAGGTCAGATAGCCCTGCTCCAGGCCCTTGCTGATGAGCTGCTTGATTTCGGATTGGGCTGGACGTTCGTTGGCCATGTGCGGCGCCACCGGTCTCTGGGAAGGGGTGAAGTGAACCTAGCATTATAACAGGCCGGTGGGTCCATGCCCCTTCCGGCCTTTCACATCAACGACTTAAGCCACCGACCGTTCAGCCGCTCAGGCCTGCAGGAGGAAGGTGACAGGCCCGTCGTTGACCAGGCTCACCACCATATGGGCCCCGAAGCGGCCGGTTTCCACCCTGCCGGGGATCTGCCGGTCGCATGCCGCCACCAGCTGGTTGAACACGCGTTCAGCCTCCACCGGCGCGGCCGCGGTGCTGAAGCTGGGACGCATGCCCGAGCGCGTGTCGGCGGCCAGGGTGAACTGGCTCACCAGCAGCAGGCCGCCGCCGGTATCGAGCAGCGAGCGGTTCATCTTGCCGGCATCGTCGGCGAATACGCGGTATCCGAGCAGCCGCTGCGCCATCCGCGCCACCTCCGCCTCTCCGTCCCCCGGCTGCACCCCCACCAGGGCCAGCAGGCCCGGCCCGGTCTGGCCGACCACCTCCCCTTCGACCTCCACCGAGGCACGGGTGACGCGCTGGATCAGGGCAAGCATGCGGGGCGGTTCTCCTGCAGGACGGGGACACCCAAGCATCGGGCCTGGGCGCGCCGCTGTCACCCGCCGCCGCGGCCGCCGCGGCCGACCCGCTAGACTTGGCGGATGTCAGCGCAACGCCGTGCCCGCTTCCTGTACGCCCTCGCCTCGCTCGTGGGCAGGCTCCCGTGGCCCGTCCTGTACCGCCTTGGCGACCTGGTGGCCGCGTTCTGGCGCTGGCGCGACGTGCGCGAGAGCCGGGTCACCCGGCGCAACCTGGAGCTGGCCTTCCCGGACTGGGCGCCAGCCCGGCGCGAGGAGCTTTACCGCCAGGTGCTGCGCACCACCGCGCGCCAGGCGCTGGAGACGCTCAAGCTGTGGACCCGCCCGCCGGAGGAGAACCTGCGGCTGTTGCGCGCCCGCCACGGCGAGGCGCTGTACGACGCGGCGCTGGCCTCCGGCCGCGGCGTGATCGTGGCCGCACCGCACTTCGGCAACTGGGAGCTGCTGAACCAGTGGCTGGCTTCGCGCGGGCGCATCGCGGTGGTCTACCGGCCGCCGGAGTCGGCCACCGGCGACGCCTTCCTGCAGCTGGTGCGCGGGGTCGACAACGTGCAGCAGGTACGCGCCGAGGGCCCGGCCGTGCGCCAGCTGTGGAAGGTACTCAAGGAAGGCGGCGCGGTCGGCATCCTGCCCGACCAGCAGCCCAAGGCCGGCGACGGCGAGTTCGCCCCGTTCTTCGGCAAGCAGGCGCTGACCATGACCCTGCTCTCGCGCCTGGCCGAGCGTACCGGCGCGACCGTGCTGCTGGCCTGGTGCGAGCGGGTTGGCGACGGCCCGCAGTTCGAGCTGCACGTGGAGCCGGCGCCGGCGGCGATCGGCGACCCGGACCCCGGCGTCGCGGTGGCCTGCCTCAACGCCGAGGTCGAGCGCATCGCCCGGCGCGCGCTGGCGCAGTACCAGTGGACCTACAAGCGCTACACCCTGCGTCCGCCCGGCAGCGGCGAGGCCAATCCGTACGAGCGGCGCTGAGCCGCGCCGGCTGCCGCCGCCGGCCGCGAGCGCTTACGATCGGCTTCCGAAGCACGGACGGAGCCGAACTTGAGCGACTCGCCGCACCCCGCCCTTCCGCCCGCGTCGCCGGCCCTGCCGGCCGCCGACTGGCAGCCGCTGCCGCGCCGCGGTGCCTTGCTGTACGCCGGTGGCACCAGCCTGGCCTTCGCCGCCGCCGGCAGCGGCCTGGGCGTGCTCGCCAGCCAGGTGCTGCCGCTGCCGCCCGCGGCCACGCTGGCGATCGTGGTCGCGGCCATGCTCGCCCTGGGCCTGCTGTTCGGGGTGGTCCGCCACCACCGCATCGCCTGGAAGCTGGACGAGGACGGTTTCGCCACCCGCCGCGGCGGGCTGTGGCGGACCGAGACCCTGGTCCCGGTGTCGCGGGTCCAGCACCTGGACCTGGAGCGCGGCCCGCTGGAGCGGCGGCTGGGACTGGCCACCCTGGTGGTGCACACCGCCGGCACCCGCATGGCCGCGGTGAAACTGCCCCTGCTGGCGGCCGCCGACGCCGAAGTGCTGCGCGATCGCCTGGCCCGCCAGACCGAAACCGACGACGCGCTGTGAGCCACGCCGACGCCAGCCTGCCCCCCGAACACCGGCTCCACCCCTGGTCGTGGCTGTTCGTGCTGTTGCAGCAGCTGCGCCAGTTCGTGGTGCCGCTGCTGGCGCTGCTGGTCGCCGGTCGCCGCGACACCGGGCCGTGGGAATACGCCGGGTATGCCTCGTTCATCGGCGTGGCGGTACTGGTCGCGATCTCGATCCTGCAGTACTTCACCTACCGCTACCGGATCGGGCGCGACGGCATCAGCGTGCGCACCGGCCTGCTGCGGCGGGACCTGCGCCAGATCCCGTACGCGCGGATCCACAACGTGGTGCTGCACCAGGGACTGCTGCACCGGTTGTTCGGCGTGGCCGAGGTGCGCCTGGAGGCGGCCGGCGGACAGAAGCCGGAAGCGCAGATGCGCGTGCTTGGCCTGGACCGGGCGCTGGAGCTGGAGCAGGCGTTGCGCGACCGCGGCGCGGCCCCGTTGCCGGCCGAGGCCACGGCACCGGCCCGGTGCGATCCGCCGCTGCTGGCCCTGTCCACCGCCGAGGTGGTCCGCCTGGGCCTGGTTTCCAACCGCGGCATGATCGTGTTCGCCGCCGGCCTCGGCCTGGTGTGGCAGGTGTTCCCCGAGAAGGCCGTTGCAGGCCTGCTGCAGGACTGGTTCCGCGGCGCGATGGGCTACGCCGGGGCGCTGCACCTGGGCTGGCTGGCGATGGCTGCCGGCGTCCTCGCCTTCGCGGCGGCGTTCGTGCTGGTGCTGCGCCTGCTGTCGGTGGTCCTGGCCCTGGTCCAGTACCACGGCTTCCGCCTGGTCGAGCACCAGGGCCGGTTGACCGTGGAGCGCGGCCTGCTGGCGCGCGTGCGCACCAGCGTGGCGCCGCGCCGGATCCAGGCCTGGCACCTGGAGGAAACCCTGCTGCACCGCTGGTTCGGCCGCCGCTCCCTGCGCATCGACACCGCGGTGGGCGGCCAGGAAAACGACCCGCGCAGGCTGCGCGAGCTGGCGCCGATCGCCCCACCGGAAACCTGCGACGCACTGCTGCGGTACCTGGTCCCGCAACTGCAGTGGCCGCCGCAGTGGAAGCCGCTGCCGCGACGCGCCTGGTGGCGGCTGTTCGCCGCCAACGTGCCGTGGAACCTGCTGCTGGCCGCGGTGCTGTGCTGGCACTTCGGCGCCTGGGGCCTGCTGGTGCTGGCCTGGCTGCCGTGGTCGGCGTACGCCGCGCGGCGCCAGGCCGGATGGATGGGCTACGCGGTGGACGCGCGCCTGGTCGCGGTGCGCGGCGGCTGGTGGTCGCGCTGGTGGCGCATGGCCGAGGTCGACAAGATCCAGGCCCTGCGCCTGCAGCGCTCGCCGCTGGACCGCTGGCTGGGCACGGCCAGCCTGCTGCTGGACACCGCCGGCGCCGGGGCGATGGCGCCGCCGCTGCGGATCCGCTTCCTGCCGGAGGCCGAGGCACGCGCGCTGCAGGCGCGGCTGGCGCGGATGCTGGCCGCGCGCCGCCTGCGCTGGTGAGCGCGGCCGCGGGTCAGAAACCCCAGTAACCCAGCTCGCGGCGGATCTGCAGCGCGCGCCAGCGCGCGGCCAGCGGCTTGCGCGCCAGGGTGTGCAGCCCGGCCTGCAGCAGCGCTTCGGTGGCGTCGATCACCCGCTCCGAGGAACGGCCGTCGCGCCAGGGATGGATCGCGTCGGCGTAGGCCGCGATCGCCTCGCGCAGCGCCGGCTCCGGCGCGAACGCGCGCGCCAGCACCGCCGGCAGCGCGGCCGGGTCGTCGAAGTCGATCATGTGCGGCTTGGGCGCGCGGTTGCGGAAGGTCACCACCGGCTTGTGCTGGACCACGAACTCGGACACCACCGAGGTGGTGTCGGCCAGAAGCACGTCGGCGGCCCGCTGCGCGGTGACCAGCTGCTCGGGCTCGACGAAGGCGGCATTGGCGCCGGCCAGGGCGCGGTAGCGCTCGAACAGCTCCGGCGCGCACTTGGGATGCAGGGTCAGCAGCCAGTAGCGACCGCCCTCGGCGACCTGGGCGGCGATCGCCTCGTACAGGTGCGGGGCCGCGCTCAGGCGCTCGGTGAAGGTGGAGGCGAACATCACCACCGGACGGCCGCCGGCCGGCGCGCGCAGGGCCGCGGCGGCGCCGCCATCGTCGCGGAACAGCGGATCGAGCTTGGGCCAGCCGGTCTCGGCCACGGCGAAATGGCGCAGCCGCGCGGCCAGCGCCTGGAACGGGGCGGTGGTCGCCGGGCCCTGGGTGCAGTACAGGTCGAACAGGCCGCGTACCCGGAAGTGGCCGCGGCCGTCGGCGCGCTTCTCCACGTTGAAGCCGTGGAACAGCTGCACCTTGGCCCCGGCCACGAAGGTCGGGACCTCGTTGGAGGCGCTGAACACCGCCCGCGGCCGCAGCCGCGCCGCGCCGCGCGCGTCCACCGCGCGCACCGGCGCCGGCAGGCGCAGGCCGGACGCGCCGCCGGCCAGCAGCGCGTGGACCGCATGGCCGCGGGCGTGCAAGGCGTCGGCCAGCGGTTGCAAAATGGGCAACCCGTAGCGTTCGGTCGCAAACAGCAGGTAGTCCGCCATCAATACTCCAGCCTCCCAGCCGGACCCCTCGCAAGGCGGCACCGTGCCGCTGTCGGCGTGCATTATCGCGTTCAACGAGGCGGCCCGCATCGGCGACTGCCTGGCCTCGCTGGCGTTCTGCGACGAGATCGTGGTGGTGGATTCCGGCTCCACCGACGGCACGGTGCAGCTGTGCGAGGCCGCTGGCGTGCGCGTGCTGCAGCGGCCGTTCGACGGCTTCCGCAGCCAGAAGCAGTTCGCGGTGGAGCAGGCCCGCCATGACTGGGTGCTGTGCCTGGACGCGGACGAGCGGGTCAGCCCGGAGCTGCGCGAATCGATCCTGGCCGCGCGCGCGACCGGCTTCGCCGGCGCGGCCGGCTACCGCTTCCCGCGGCTGTCGGACTACTTCGGCCGCTTCCTGCGCCACGGCAACGCCTACCCGGACCGGGTGCTGCGCCTGTTCGACCGCCGCCGCGGCGGCTGGCGCGGCCAGCGCGAGATCCACGAGGCCGCAAGCGTCGACGGCCCGGTGCGCACCCTGCGCGGCGACCTCATCCACTATCCCTACCGCTCGCTGGAGCAGCAGCTGGCCAAGACCCAGCGCTACGCAAGGATGATGGCCGAGCACGAGTTCGCGCGCGGCAAGCGCGCGTCCTGGACCAAGCTGGTGCTGTCCCCGGCGTGGCGCTTCTGGCGCGGCTACGTACTGCGCGCCGGCTTCCTCGACGGCTGGCGCGGCCTGGTCTACGCCTACGTGCGCGCCAACTACGTGCGGCAGAAGGCGATCATGCTGTGGCTGCTGCAGCACGGACAGCCGGTGGCCGATCCGCCGCGCGAGTGACTCCCCTCTCCCTGCGGAAAGAGGGCGTGGGGTGGAGGGCCCGTGCCGCTTTGGGCGGTAGAGGGGGGTCAGCGCGGCGGCGCGGCCAGCTCGCGTGCGTCGAGGTAGCCGTCGCCGTTGGCATCCTGGCGCGCGAAGCGCTCGGCCAGGCGGCGGCGGTGTTCCTCCAGGCTGATCGGCCGGCCCTTGCCGCCGGGCTGCTCGGCCGGGGAGAGCACGCCGTCGCCGTCGCGGTCCATGCGCTCGAAGGCATAGCCCATCCAGGCCACGTACTCCTCCTGCGAGACCCGGCCGTCGCCATCGCTGTCCATGCGCGCCAGGTACTCGGAGGTACGCTCGACCTGGGCGCCGGCCGCGCCGGCGAAGGCCAGCAGCGCCCATGGCAACAGGCCCGGGCGGGTACGCCCGGGCCTGCGGCAGGCAAGGCGCGACGGGCGCTGCATCAATGCGCCAGGGCGTAGCCCTTCAGCCGCATCGAATACTCCTGCAGCGCGCGGATGCCGGAGGCCTCGGCCTCCTGGCACCAGGCCTGCAGCTGGCGCAGGCGCTCGGCGGCGTCGTTGCTGCGCGCTTCCAGCACCTCGGCCAGGCGCGCGCGGTATTCGACCAGGGCCTTGATCCGCGGGCGCTGCTGCACCCACTGCTGCAGCTGCTCGCGGGCGTCGGGCTTGAGCCAGCGGCCATCGTCGACCAGGCCGCGACGCATGCGCCGCGGCAGCAGCTCGCGCATGCGCGCGCCGGCGGCGGCGGCTTCCTCGCGCAGGGCCGGCATCAGCACGTTGCGGCGGTAGTCGGTCATGGCCTGGAAGCGGTGCGACAGCAGCGCGCGCAGGGTCTCGGTGTCCGGCACGGCGATGTTGGGGCGGATGTCCAGGCTCGGCGCGACGCGCAGCACCTTGGCCAGGCCCAGCTTCTCCAGGCCCTTGATCGCGGCCCAGCCGATGTCGAATTCCCAGCGGCGCATCGAGAAGCGCGCCGAGGACGGGAAGGCGTGGTGGTTGTTGTGCAGCTCCTCGCCGCCGATCCAGAACGCCCACGGGGTGAGGTTGGTCGAGGTGTCGGAGGATTCGAAGTTGCGATAGCCCCACCAGTGGCCCAGGCCGTTGACCACGCCGGCGGCCCAGAACGGGATCCAGGCCATCTGGATCGCCCACATGGCGATGCCCGGCAGGCCGAACAGGGTAAAGTTCACCAGCAGCAGCAGGGTCGGGCCGAGGTTGGCGTGCGGGGTGTACAGGTGGCGCTCGATCCAGTCGTCCGGCGCGCCCTTGCCGTACTGCTCGATGCTGGCGCGGTCACGGCGGGCCTCGCGGTACAGCTCCACGCCCTCCCAGAACACCTTGCCGATGCCGCGGGTCTGCGGGCTGTGCGGGTCTTCCTCGGTCTCGACCTTGGCGTGGTGCTTGCGATGGATGGCCACCCACTCGCGGGTGATCATCGAGGTGGTCAGCCAGGTCCAGAAGCGGAAGAAATGGGCGATGGCGGGATGGAAGTCCACGCCGCGGTGGGCCTGGCTGCGGTGCAGGTAAAGGGTGACGGAGAAGATCGTCAGCTGGGTGAAGACCAGCAGCACGGCCAGCAGGCCAAGCCAGCCGAGGCCGACAACGCCGGAAGTGAGGAACTGGATAACGGAATCGGACATCGCCGGTGGGACTCGCGGTAGCGGAACGGACCGGACCAGGGTCCGGCCGGGACATGATGGGCCCTCCTCCGGCAAACTTCATCCTGCACCGCACGGTCCGCGTCCTGGCGGCTGCTGCCGTTCAGGAAACATCGACATGTCCGCATCCTCCCCCCTGGCCCAGACCGCCCCCCTGCCGCCGCTGATCGAACTGGACCGCGCCAGCGTGGTGCGCGGCCAGGTGAAGGTCCTCGACAGCCTGTCCCTGCGCATCGACCAGGGCGACCACACCGCCATCCTCGGCCCCAACGGCTGCGGCAAGTCCACCCTGATCAAGCTCATCACCCGCGAGCTGTACCCGCTGGCGCGCGCCGGCGAGGCCCCGGTGCGGGTGCTGGGGCAGGCGCGCTGGCAGGTGGACCGGCTGCGTTCGCAGCTGGGCATCGTCACCGGCGACTTCGGCGCCACCCTGGCCGGCCTGGACGGGCTGAGCGTCGAGGACGCGGTGCTGGGCGGGCTGTTCGCCAGCTTTGCCCTGCCGCCGTTCAGGGAAATCGAGGACCACCAGCGCGAGCGCGCCGCCGAGGCGCTGGAGCGCGCCCATGCCCTGCCCCTGCGCCGCCGCTGCTACGCCGAGCTGTCGGCCGGCGAGCAGCGCCGGGTGCTGATCGCCCGCGCCCTGGTCAACCGCCCGCAGGCCCTGCTGCTGGACGAGCCCAGCACAGCGCTGGACCTGGTCGCCCGCGGCCACCTGCTGGCAAGCCTGCGTGGCCTGGCCCGCGAGGGGGTGACCCTGGTCCTGGTCACCCACCACGTCGAGGAAATCGTGCCGGAGATCGGCCGGGTGGTGCTGATGCAGGGCGGGCGCATCGTCGGCGACGGCGCCCCGGCGGACATGCTGACGGGCGAGCGCCTGTCGCAGGTGTTCGGCGGCCCGGTGCGGGTCTGGCAGGACCACCAGGAGGACGGGGTCCGCTACCTGGCGGCGGCGGGCTGAGGCCATGCCCGAGCTGCCCGAGGTCGAGACCACCCGCCGCGGCCTGGCCCCGCACGTGGAGGGCCGGCGGGTCACCGCGGTGACCCTGCGCCGTCCGGACCTGCGCTGGCCGATCCCGCCGGAGGTCGCCCGCGAGCTGCCCGGGCGCCGCATCGCCGCGGTGCGGCGCCGCGCCAAGTACCTGCTGCTGGATACCGACGCCGGCGACAGCGCCCTGCTGCACCTGGGCATGTCCGGCGTGTTGCGCGTGCTGCCGTCCGGAACGCCGGTGAACGTCCACGACCACGTCGACATCGGCCTGGACTCGGGCCGGGTACTGCGCTTCACCGATCCGCGCCGCTTCGGCTGCCTGCTGTGGCAGCCGGCCGGCACCGTGCACGAGCTGCTGCAGGGCCTGGGCCCCGAGCCGCTTTCCGGCGACTTCGACGGCGACTGGCTGTATGCGCGCAGCCGCGGCCGCAGCGCGCCGGTGAAGGCGTTCCTGATGGACCAGCGGATCGTGGTGGGCGTGGGCAACATCTACGCCGCCGAGAGCCTGTTCCGCGCCGGCATCTCGCCGCTGCGCGCGGCCGGCAAGGTTTCCCGCGCCCGCTACGTGGCCCTGGCCGACGCGGTGAAGGAGATCCTGGCCCACGCTATCACCCGCGGTGGCACCACCCTGCGCGACTTCCTCAACCCCGACGGCGCGCCCGGCTACTTCGAGCAGGAGCTTTCGGTCTACGGCCGCGGCGGCCTGCCCTGCCCGGCCTGTGGCAGCGTGCTGCGCGAGGCCAGCATCGGCCAGCGCACGAGCGCCTGGTGCCCGCGCTGCCAGCGCTGAAGGCGCGGCCAGCAAGCCCGTGGCGGCAGGCCGCTGCCGGCCGCGGCCAGGGAGGCTGCCCGCCTGCCGGCCCGGCCGTGGTCCTGCCGGCCAGCCGGTGCTGCCGTTTGCTGAACAGGGGGAAGCCGCGCCAGCCATGGCCCGCGGCGGGTGCTTAAGATGACGCGCCCCTTCCCACTCCGATCGCGCCCATGCACCGACGCCAGTTCCTGGGCCGCACGGCCGCCATGCTTGCCGCCGCGGGCCTGCCGCTTCCGCTGCTGACCGCCGCGGCCGCGCCGCTGCCGCTCGGCCAGCGCCACCCCTTCGACTACGCCTGGCTCAAGGGCCATGCCCGCGCCCTGGCCGGACGTCCCTACCAGCCGCGCAGCGAGTCGCTGCCACCGTCGGTGGCGGCGCTGGACTGGGACCAGTACCAGTCGATCGGCTTCCGCCAGGACCACGCGCTGTGGGGCGACCTGCCCGGCTCGCGCTTCCAGGCCAAGTTCTTCCACCTGGGCCTGTACTTCAAGCGGCCGGTGCGCATGTTCGAAGTGGCCGGCGGCCAGGCGCAGGAACTGGCCTACGACCCGGGCATGTTCGACTACGGCCGCAGTGGCCTCGACGGCAAGCGCCTGCCGAAGGACCTGGGTTTCGCCGGCTTCCGCCTGAACTCGCCGGACGACGTGCGCCGCGACTGGGCCGCGTTCCTCGGCGCCAGCTATTTCCGCGCGGTCGGCGCGAGCATGCAGTACGGCCTGTCCGCGCGCGGCCTGGCGATCGACACCGGCATGCCGCGCCCGGAGGAATTCCCCGACTTCACCGCATTCTGGCTGGAACGCCCGCAGCCGGGCTCGGAGACCCTGGTGGTCTACGCCCTGCTGGATTCGCCCAGCGTCGCCGGCGCCTACCGCTTCGCGATCACCAGGGGCGAGCCGCTGGTGATGGACGTGGACGCGGCGCTGTACCCGCGCAAGGAGATCGAGCGGCTGGGCATCGCCCCGGCGACCAGCATGTACCAGGTCGGCGAGAACGACCGCCGCATGGGCTGGGACTGGCGCCCGGAGATCCACGACAGCGACGGGCTGGCCATGCACACCGGCAGCGGCGAGTGGATCTGGCGTCCGCTGGGCAACCCCGAGCACCTGCGCTTCAACGCCTTCGCCGACGACAACCCGCGCGGCTTCGGCCTGCTGCAGCGCGACCGCGAGTTCGACCACTACCAGGACGACGGCGTCTTCTACGAGAAGCGCCCGAGCCTGTGGGTGGAACCCAAGCACGGCTGGGGCCGCGGCTCGGTGCAGCTGGTGGAGATCCCCACCGTCGACGAGACCTTCGACAACATCGTCGCGTTCTGGAACCCGGAGGCCAGGCCGCAGCCGGGCCAGGAGCTGCTGTTCGGCTACCGCCTGTTCTGGGGCGCGCACCCGCCGGCACGGCCGCCGCTGGCCGAATGCGTGGCCACCCGCACCGGCCTGGGCGGGGTGGTCGGCAGGAAACGCGAGTACTTCTCCTGGCGCTTCGCGGTGGACTTCGCCGGCGGCGAGCTGGCGGCACTGGCCACGGCCAACGCCGAGGTCGAGGCGGTGGTGGAGACCAGCCGCGGCCGCCTGGAGACCATCTCCGCCCGCCCGCAGCACGCGATCAAGGGCTACCGCGCCATGTTCGACGTGGTGCCGCCGGACGAGTCCACCACCCAGATCGACATCCGCCTGTACCTGCGGCACAAGGGCCGCGCCCTGACCGAGACCTGGCTGTACCAGTGGAATCCGCCGGCGCCGGCGCAGCGGGTGCTTTACTGAGCCGCCAGGAAGGCGTCACAGACGGGTCGTCAAGACAAACAGGACCACCAGGACAAAGATCACCACGCCGACGATTTCCCACCCCGAGGCGGGGAAATCCTGGTAGGTATGGCCACAGAACGGGCAGATGGAGCGCTTGGGCACCGGGGTCCAGCTGCCGCGGGAATGCAACAGCGGCGGGGCGGTGATGATCCGCGGCACCATGCGCCGCTGGCAGTTGGTGCACACCACCCGGTCGTCTCCGGCGCCGGAGACCGTACGGGAGATGATCCGCACCCCTGCTGCGCGGGGGCCCTTGCGGCCCTCGCGGTGCTCGAATGAAACCGAATCGCCCTTGCCTGGCAGATCGGCACCGGCTACGTCGCGTACGCCGAAGTACCGCTCCACGCCGTCATCGCCATGGATGAAGCCATAGCCCTTGTCGGCGGAAAACCACTTGACCTTTCCTTCCATGCCGGGATGCGAATGCGATTACTGGGGGACCACACCGCAGGCGCTCCCGGGTTACGCCTGCGGCGCGAGGCGGATTCTGGCATGGCGCGGGGCGCGGCCACCTGGCACTGCGAACCAGGCCACACCCCAAGCGTGGCAGGTCGCAAGTCAGCGCAAGTGCCAGAACGCCCGTTACAGCAGCGGCGCCTGCAGCGGCTCGATCAGGCCTTCGCCGCGCATGACCTTCTTGAACTCCGGGCGGCTGACCGAGACGTAGCGCTCGTTGCCGCCGATCTCCACCTGCGGGCCGTCCTGCACCGCGCGGCCCTGTGCGTCCACGCGCACGTTCATGGTCGCCTTCTTGCCGCTGTGGCAGATGGTCTTGATCTCCTGCAGCTCGTCGGCCCAGGCCAGCAGGTACTGGCTACCCTCGAACAGCTCGCCGCGGAAGTCGGTGCGCAGTCCGTAGCACAGCACCGGGATGTGCAGGCGGTCCACCACCTCGCTCAGCTGCCAGACCTGGGCCCGGGACAGGAACTGGGCCTCGTCCACCAGCACGCAGCCGAGCCGGCCGTGGGCAGCGATGTCCGCCTCCACCAGCCGCTCCAGGTCGGTGTCGCGGTCGAACGGCGTGCCCTCGGCGCGCAGGCCGATGCGCGAGGCCACCACCCCGCCGCGGCCGCCGCGGTCGTCCAGGCGCGGGGTCAGGATCAGCGTGCGCATGCCGCGTTCGCGGTAGTTGTACGCCGACTGCAGCAGCGTGGTGGTCTTCCCGGCGTTCATCGCCGAGTAGTAGAAGTAGAGCTTTGCCATCGGCGGATTTTACGGCCTGCGCGGCCCCGGCACCCAGGCCGGCGCGCGCGGGCGGG
>NZ_ALIP01000011.1:0-21144 GCF_000283075.1 Pseudoxanthomonas sp. GW2 | reverse complement strand
CCGGCTTGCGCGCCGCAGCATCCTTGTCGCCGCCCTTGGCGGCGCGCTCGGCGCGGTTGAGCGCCTTCTCCACGCTGTCCAGGTCGGCCAGGGCCAGCTCGGTGTCGATCGTCTCGATGTCCGACAGCGGGTCGACCTTGCCGGCGACGTGGACGATGTCCGGGTGCTCGAAGCAGCGCACCACGTGGGCGATCGCATCGACCTCGCGGATGTGGGCCAGGAACTTGTTGCCCAGGCCCTCGCCGCTGGCGGCACCGGCCACCAGGCCGGCGATGTCCACGAACTCCACCGCCGTCGGCACCACCCGCTCGGGCTTGACGATCTCGGCCAGCTGGTTGAGGCGCGGGTCCGGCACCGGGACCACGCCCACGTTCGGCTCGATCGTGCAGAACGGGAAGTTGGCCGCGGCGATGCCCGCCTTGGTCAGCGCGTTGAACAGGGTCGACTTGCCGACGTTAGGCAGGCCGACGATGCCGCATTTGATGCCCATGTGAGGATCCGGGATTCGTGATTCGTGATTGGCGATTCGCGGCTTCCACGAATCACCAATCACCAATCACCAATTACGGTTTGCTGGTGTGGAGGCGCTTCATCGCCTCGTTGACGTCGCCGTTGACCACCAGCGGCAGCACGTCGATGGCGTCGTCGATGGCGCGCCCGATGAGGATATCGTCGTCCTTGCCCGGCTTGCCCAGCACCCAGCCCACGACCCGGTCCTTGTGCCCGGGATGGCCGATGCCGATGCGCAGGCGGTGGAAGCGGCCGTGGCCGAGCAGGCGGATGGTGTCGCGCAGGCCGTTCTGGCCGCCGTGGCCGCCGTCGAACTTCAGCCGGGCCGTGCCAGGGGGCAGGTCCAGCTCGTCGTGGACAAGCAGCGCCTGCTCCGGCTCGATCTTCCAGAACCGCAGCGCGGCGGCCACCGACTTGCCGGACAGGTTCATGAAGGTTGCCGGCTTCAGCAGCCACACCGGCTGCCCGCCGATCTCCACCCGCGCCGTCTCGCCGAACAGCTTCGGCTCCAGGCCCAAGCGCGCGCCCTGCCGAGCGGCCAGGGTGTCGACCAGGCGGAACCCGGCGTTGTGGCGGTCGAGGGCGTGCTCCGGGCCGGGGTTGCCCAGCCCGACGATGAGTCGGATTGCCATCGCGTGCGACACGGCCGTCGTCCCGCCCGGCGGACCGGGCGGGACGGCACGGACTTACTGGGCCTCGCCCTCGCCCGCCGGAGCGGCCTCGTCGGCCTCGCCCTGGGCGGCCTTGGCCACGACCACGGCCACGTCGTGGTCCGGGCCCAGGGCCAGCGCCGGGATCTCCACGCCGGTCGGCAGCTTCAGGTCGGACAGGTGGACGACGCCGCCCACGGGCAGGTCGGACAGGTCGACCTCGACCGCCTCCGGCAGGTCCTTCGGCAGGCAGGCCACGGTGACCTCGGTCAGCTCGTGCATGATCACCACGCCGGCGGTCTTGCCGGCCGGGGACTTGGCCTCGTTGACGAAGCGCAGCGGCACGGCGGCGCGCAGCACCTGGTCGTCGCTGACGCGCTGGAAGTCCAGGTGCAGGATCTGCTGCTTGTACGGGTGGCGCTGCAGGTCACGCAGCAGGACCTTCTGGATGTCGCCGTTGAGGCTCAGGTCCAGGATCGAGGAGTAGAACCACTCGTTCTGCTGGGCCAGCCACAGCTTCTCGTGGTCCAGCTGGATGGAGACCGGCGGCAGCTCGCCACCGTAGACGATGGCCGGCACCTTGCCCGCGCGACGCAGGCGGCGGCTCGCACCCTTACCCTCGTCCTCGCGGCGTTCGACGTTGATCACATGATTTGCCATTTGTTTTTACTACCTGGGTTGATGAACCGCCTCGCGGCGGCTTGGGTGGCTTCCCCGCGACCAGGGAAGCCGGAAAAAGCGGTGATTCGTGATCCGTGATTGGGAAGGGCTTTTACGAACCCCCAATCCCCAATGCCGAATCCCGGCTCTTAATCCACGTACAAGGAACTGACCGATTCGCCGAAGGCGATGCGGCGGATGGTTTCGGCCAGCAGCTCGGCCACGCTGACCTGGCGGATGCGCGGGCAGTTGCGGGCCGCCGGCGACAGCGGGATGGTGTCGGTCACCACCAGCTCGTCGAGCTGGGAGTTGTTGAGGTTGTCCACCGCCGGGCCCGAGAGCACGGCATGGGTGCAGTAGGCGGCGACCTTGGTCGCGCCACGCGCCTTGAGGGCGGCGGCGGCGGCGCACAGGGTGCCGGCGGTGTCGACGATGTCGTCGACCATGACGCAGGTCTTGCCCTCCACGTCGCCGATGATGTTCATCACCGTCGACACGTTGGCGCGCGGGCGGCGCTTGTCGATGATCGCCAGGTCGGCGTCGTCCAGGCGCTTGGCCACCGCGCGGGCGCGGACCACGCCGCCCACGTCCGGCGAGACCACGATCAGGTTCTCGGTGCCGTAGGCGCGCCAGATGTCGGCCAGCAGCAGCGGCGAGGCGTAGACGTTGTCGACCGGGATGTCGAAGAAGCCCTGGATCTGGTCGGCGTGCAGGTCCACGGTCAGCACCCGGTCGGTGCCCACCGCGGTGAACATCTTGGCCGCCACCTTGGCCGTGATCGGCACGCGCGAGGAGCGCAGGCGGCGGTCCTGGCGCGAGTAGCCGAAGTACGGCACCACCGCGGTGACCGAGGAGGCGCTGGCGCGCTTGAGCGCGTCAATGATCACCAGCAGCTCCATCAGGTTCTCCGCCGCCGGCGCGCAGGTCGGCTGGATCACGAAGACTTCCTGGCGGCGGACGTTCTCCTCGATCTCGACCTGGACCTCGCCGTCGGAGAAGGTGGAGACCAGGGCCTTGCCCGGGCGCACGCCCAGCTGGCGGCAGATGCTGTCGGCCAGCGGACGGTTCGCGTTGCCGCTGAAGATGAGCAGGTTGCGGTCTTCTTGCATCGTCTTCATCCCGGCGGCGGCTCGGATCGTTGGCGTTTCGGACAAGGTTGTTGGCGGTTGCCGCAGTCCGTGCGGCGTCTTGCATCCACGCCCCGCGGACGGGGCTGCGGGACCGTGGCAGGGGCGGCAGGATTCGAACCTGCGGATGCCGGGATCAAAACCCGGTGCCTTGGACCTCTTGGCGACGCCCCTGTGTCACGGTTCCACCGCCGCCGGGCGCGCAAGCGCGGCCCCGAGCGGCGACTGGTCCACGCCGGCGGCGAGCCAGGCCCGCAACCCGCGAGGCAACCGCGCCAGCGCCGCCTCGGCGCTGCCACGGTCGGGAAACTCGACGAAGCATCCGCTGCCGGTCCCGGTGAGCCTGGGCCTGCCGATCCGCGCCAGCGCGTCGAACGCGGCCTGCACGGCCGGCTCGCGGCGGCGCAGGACCGGCTCGAACGCATTGTCGAGCACCGTGCCTGCAGCGAAGTCCGCTATTGTCGCGGGCGGGGAATTACGCGTCAAATCCGGGGCTGCGAACAGGGCGGCGGTCGGCACCTGGACGCCGGGGTCGGCCAGCACGTACCAGGCCGGGGGCAGCTGCAGCGGCCGCAGCCGCTCCCCCACTCCTTCGGCCCAGGCGCTGCGGCCGCGCACGAACACCGGCACGTCCGCGCCCAGGCGCAGGCCCAGGCCCGCCAGCGCGTCCTCGCCCAGGTCCAGCCCCCACAGCCGGTCCAGGGCGCACAGCACGGTTGCCGCATCCGACGAGCCGCCGCCGAACCCGCCTCCCGCGGGAATGCGCTTTTCCACGGCGATGTCGGCACCAAGCGCGCAGTTGGCGTGTGATTGCAGGAGTTTGGCGGCGCGCACCATGAGGTCGTCGACCTCCGCCACGCCGGGCACCGAGTCGCCGTGGCGCACGATCCGCCCGTCCCCGCGCACCCGCAGGCGCACGCTGTCACCCCAGTCCAGCAGGCGGAACACGGTCTGCAGCTCGTGGTAGCCGTCGGCGCGGCGACCGGTGATGCGCAGGAACAGGTTCAGCTTGGCCGGGGCCGGCCACTGGCTCCATCCACTCACGGGGCACTCCATCCATCCACCACCAGCCGCACCCGCGCCTCGCCGCGCTCGGCCTGCATGCGCCGCGGCATGGCCGGCAGGCCGCCGGCCGGCGGCATCCATTCCTGGTACTCGATGTTCCAGCCGGCGGCCCGCATCCGCTGCAGCCGGCCATCGGCGCCGTATTCGATCGCATCCGCGCCCGGGGTCTCCAGGCCGCGCACCCACCAGGCCAGCTCCTGCACCGGGACCTCCCAGCCGGTGGCCTCGCGCAGCAGCAGGGAGGCGTCCCCGCCCTGGCGCGGGCCGCCATCGATGCCCTCCAGCACCGCGCCGCCGCCGGGCAGCGAGGACAGCGACCAGCTCTGCCGGGCCACCGGCGCGCCCAGCGAGATCCGGTACTGCCCGTCCTGCCAGTTCCACTCCAGGCGGCCGCTGCCGCCCTTCTGGCCGTTGCTGATCGCCACCCGGGCCTGCAGCGACCAGGCCGCGATCCCTTCCAGTACTTCCCGGCGCTGGGCCTGCTGGCGCTCGGCCTCGGCCGCCGGCACCGCCGCGGCCGGGGTCCGGGTGGGGGTGCTGGTACAGGCGGCAAGCAACAGCAGCAGCAGCGCCGCCAGGCGCATCCGGGCATGCATCAGGGCACCTCCGCGTGGCCGGCCGGGTCCGCCGGCGCGGCGGCCGGCTCCAGGCTGATCCCGAACTGCCGCAGCGCCCGGCGCAGGGCGCGGTTGTCCGGATCCAGCGCACGGGCCTCCTCGAAGTAGCGGCGAGCCTCGGCGCGGCGCCCCAGGGTCCACAGCACCTCGCCCAGGTGGGCGGCGACCTCCGGGTCCTTCATCAGCCCCCAGGCGCGGCGCAGTTCCACCAGCGCCTCCTGGGTACGGCCCAGGCGGTACAGCACCCAGCCGTAGCTGTCGACGATGGCACCGTTGTCCGGCTCGGCGGTGCGGGCGCGGTCGATCAGCTCCAGCGCCTCGCGGTAGCGGTCGGTGCGGTCGGCCAGGGTGTAGCCCAGGGCGTTGAGCGCGGCCACGTTCTCCGGATCCACCACCAGCACCCGGCGCAGGTCGGCTTCGGCGCGGTCGATCCGGTCCTGGCGCTCCCAGGCCAGGCCGCGCGCGTACAGCAGCGCCGGGTCGTCCGGCCAGGCGGCCAGGCCGCGGCCCAGCACCTCCAGCTCGCCCTGGGGATCCCCCTGGCGCTGGCGCATTTCCGCCTCCAGCAGGTAGGCGTCGCGGCGCACCTCGTCGGCCAGGGCCGCGTCGTCCTGCAGCGCGCGTGCCTCGGCATAGGCCTCGTCCTGGCGGTCCAGGGTGTGCAGGACCACGGCGATGCGCATGCGCGCCTCGGTGCGCTGGGGCCCGCCGGGCACGCCGCGGTACCAGTCCAGGGCCTCGGCCGGGCGCTCGAGGAACTCGGCGATGCGGCCCAGCAGCAGGCGGCGCGAAGGGTCCGGACGGGCCGCGTCGGCCGCCAGCTCCTGGTAGAGCGCGGCCAGCTCGGCGGTGTCGCCGGCGCGCGCCAGCAGCGAGGCGCGCACGCCGTAAGTCGAGGTGTCCTGCGGGCCCTGGGCCATCACCCGGGCCGCGGCCGGCAGGTCGCGCGCGGCCTCGTAGGCCATCGCCAGCATCGCCCGGATCTCCGGGTCGCCCTCGGCCTGCGGTTCGACCTGGGCCAGGATCCGGCGCGCCTGCTCGCCCTGCCCGGCCTGCTGCAGCTGGGTCGCGCGCAGCAGCGCCACCCGCGGCTCGCCCGGGAAGCGCCTGACCACTTCGTCCATGATCCGCCGCGCCAGCTTCGGGTCGTCCAGGCGCAGGGCCATGCGCCCGAACTCCTGCCAGGCGGCGATGTCGGCGGGAATCGCGCCGCGCCGGACCAGGCGCTCCAGCACGCGCGCGGTATCGCGCGGCTCGCGCCCGCCGTTGAGGGCCATGGCCGCGTAGCGCCAGGCACGCGGGTCGCCGCTGGCCAGCAACGCCTCCAGTTCCGAGCCTGCGCGGCGCAGATGGCCGCCGCGCAGGGCCAGGGTGGCGCTGGCCGCGCGCATCGCCGGCGACTCCGGCGCCCGTCCCCGCCACAGCGCCAGCGCGCGGCCGGCGACCGCGTCGTCGTTGGCGAGGATGGCGATGCGGGTGGCGCGTTCGGCCAGCGGCACGTCGTCGCTGGCGCCGCGGGCGGCCTCCAGGTACCAGCGCGCGGCCTCTTCCAGCTGCCCGGACTGCAGCGCGAACTCGCCGGCCAGCAGCGGACCCAGCGCGTCGGCAGGCATGCCCTCGCCGGCATGCGCCAGCGGCGCCAGGACCAGGGCCAGCAACAGGACCAGGCGGCGCATGCGGCCGGCCCGGGGGCCGCGCGCGCGGCCCGGGAAAGGCAGCGGGGCGCGGGTGGAAAGCTTCAATTCGGGCATTGGCACCCACCGGGCCGTAAAATGGCGGCCCAAACAAGCCAGCAGATTAACGCAAGCACCTGAACATGACGCTTTGGCTCCTCGGCCTGAACCACCAGACCGCGCCGGTCGACCTGCGCGAACGGGTGGCGTTTGCCGGCGAAGCGCTGGGCCGGGCGCTGGGCGCGCTGCGCGCCCTGCCCGGGGTGTCGGAGGCGGCCCTGCTCTCGACCTGCAACCGCACCGAGGTCTACGCCATGGCCGAGGACGGCCAGGTGCTGGCCGACTGGCTCGAAGGCCACGGCGCCGGCATCTCCGCCTACCTGTACCGCCACCGCGACGCCGACGCGGTGCGCCACCTGTTCCGGGTCGCCACGGGGCTGGACTCGATGGTGCTGGGCGAGCCACAGATCCTGGGCCAGGTGAAGGACGCCTGGGCCCGGGCGCGCGAGCACGGCGCCCTCGGCAGCCGCCTGGACCGCCTGTTCCAGCAGACCTTCGCGGTGGCCAAGCGCGCCCGCACCGACACCCGCATCGGCGTGAACCCGGTTTCGGTGGCCTCCACCGCGGTGCGCCTGGCGCAGGATTCGTTCGCGCCACTGGCCGATTCCACCGTGCTGCTGATTGGCGCCGGCGAGACCATCGAGCTGGCCGCGCGCCACCTGGTGAAGGGCGGCGTGCGCCGCCTGCTGGTGGCCAACCGCACCCTGGCCCACGCCCAGGCCCTGGCCGAGCGCCACGGCGGCTATGCCCTGCCGCTGACCGAACTGGACCGGCACCTGGCCGAGGCCGACATCGTGTTCTCCGCCACCGCCGCGCGCGAGCCGGTGCTGCTGCGCACCCAGGTCGAGGCCGTGCTGGCCGTGCGCCGGCGCAAGCCGGTGCTGCTGTTCGACCTGGCGGTGCCGCGCGACATCGAGGCCGGCGTGGCCGCGCTGGACGACGCCTACCTGTATACCGTGGACGACCTGGAGCGCGCGGTGGAGGACAACCGCCGCGGCCGCCACGAGGCCGCCGAGGCGGCCGAGGCGATCATCGACCTGCAGGTGTCCCGCTTCATGGAGACCGTGCGCGCCGGCGAGCGCCAGGACACCCTGCGCCGCCTGCGCGCCATGGGCGATGCCGCCCGCGAGGAGATCCTCGCCCGCGCCCGCCAGCAGCTGGCCTCCGGGCGCGATCCGGACGAGGTGCTGCAGTTCCTCGCCCACACCCTCACCAACCGGCTGCTGCATCCGCCGACCGCGGCCCTGCGCGAGGCCGCGCTGGCCGGCGATACCGAGCTGGCGCGCGCCGCCGACCGCCTGTTCCCCGCCCGCGCGCCGTACTCGCACCCGGCCGCCGCCAACCTGCCCCCGCCCCGACTGCCCGATGACCCCGAGCCTGCGCCGCAAGCTTGAAGCGCTGGCCGAGCGCCGCGAAGAACTGGAACGCCTGCTCGCCGATCCCGGCGTGATGGGCGACCCTGCCCGCTTCCGCGACCTGTCGCGCGAGTTCGCCCAGCTGGAGCCGGTGGCCACCGCGCTGGCCGCCGAGGCCCGCGCCCGCGAGGACCTCGCCGCGGCCGAGGCCATGCGCGAGGACCCGGAGCTGGCCGGGCTGGCCGAGGAGGAAATCGCCACCGCGCGCGAGCGCCTGCAGCAGCTGGACCGGGAGCTGGCCCTGCTGCTGGTGCCCAGGGACCCGCGCGACGAGGGCAACCTGTTCCTGGAGGTGCGCGCCGGTACCGGCGGCGACGAGGCCGCGCTGTTCGCCGGCGACCTGTTCCGGATGTACGCGCGCTACGCCGAGCGCCAGGGCTGGAGGGTCGAGGTCGAGTCCGAAAATCCGGGCGAGCACGGCGGGCACAAGGAAATCGTGGCCCGCATCGTCGGGCGCGGCGCGTATTCCAAGCTGAAGTTCGAGTCCGGCACCCACCGCGTGCAGCGGGTGCCGGCCACCGAGTCGCAGGGCCGCATCCATACCTCGGCGGCCACCGTGGCGATCATCCCCGAGGCCGACGAGATCGAGGAGATCACCATCAACCCGGCCGACCTGAAGGTCGACACCTTCCGCTCCTCCGGCGCCGGCGGCCAGCACGTCAACAAGACCGACTCGGCCATCCGCATCACCCACCTGCCCAGCGGCCTGGTGGTGGAAAGCCAGACCGAGCGCAGCCAGCACGCCAACCGCGACAAGGCGATGAAGCGGCTCAAGGCGCAGCTGCTGGAGGCCGAGCGCAGCAAGCAGCAGGCCGCGCAGGCCGAGAGCCGGCGCCTGCAGGTGGGCAGCGGCGACCGCAGCCAGCGCATCCGCACCTACAACTTCCCCCAGGGCCGGATCACCGACCACCGCGTCGAAGGCCTGACCCTTTACGACCTGCCCAACATCCTCGAGGGCGACCTGGACCCGCTGGTCAGCCGCCTGCAGCAGGAATACCAGGCCGACGAGCTGGCGCGCCTGACCTCCGAATGAGCGCGGCCGGCGCGGCCCGCGCTAGGCTAGGGGCATGACCGCCCAGACCGACTTCGCCCCGCTGCAGCTGTGCGTGCTGACCGTGTCCGACACGCGCACCCTGGAAAACGACAGCTCCGGCGACTACCTCGCCGGCGCGCTGCAGGCCGCCGGCCACCAGCTGCACGCCCGCGCGCTGCTGCCGGACGACCGCTACAGGCTGCGCGCACTGGTGTCGGCCTGGATCGCCGAACCGGCGGTGGACGGCATCCTGGTCACCGGCGGCACCGGCTTCACCGGCCGCGATTCCACGCCCGAGGCGCTGCTGCCGCTGCTGGACAAGGAAATGCCCGGCTTCGGCGAACTGTTCCGCGCCATCAGCGTGGACGAGATCGGTACCTCCTCGCTGCAGTCGCGCGCCTTCGCCGGGGTGGCCAACGCCACCTTCCTGTTCGCCCTGCCCGGCTCGACCTCGGCCTGCCGCACGGCCTGGGAAAGGATCATCGTCCACCAGCTGGACGCGCGCACCCGGCCCTGCAACCTGGCCGGACTGCGCCCGCGCCTGCGCGAGGCCTGAGCCCGTCAGCCGACGCTGAAGCCCGGCGACACCCGCTCCTGGTGCGGGAAGCGCTCCACCGCCTCGACCTTGGCCGTCGGCGGCCCCTGGCGCAGCCACTGCTCCAGCGCGTCGATCGCCTCCGGGCTGCCGGCGGCGACCACCTCCACGCGCCCGTCCGGCAGGTTCACCGCGCTGCCATCCAGCCCCAGGTGCAGCGCCTGCTCGCGGGTGGATGCGCGGTAGTACACGCCCTGCACCTTGCCGCTGACCAGGAAACGTGCCGCGTCCATGGCTCAGCCCTCCGCCTTGCCGGCCACCGCCAGCTCGATGTCGCTGGCGCTCACCGGCCCCAGGAACTGGCGCGCGACCTTGCCGTCCGGCGCGAGCAGGTAGGTCATCGGCAATCCGCGCGGAGTGGCGAAGTCGCCCGGCGGCGCGTACGGATCCAGCACCACGATCGGGTACGAGACCGGGCGCTCGCGCAGGAACGCCTGCATTTCCTCGGTGGCGATGTCCTCGTAGGCCAGGCCCACCACCTCGATGTCCTCGCGCATCTCGTGCAGCGCCGACAGTTCCGGCATCTCCTGCAGGCAGGGCTTGCACCAGGTCGCCCAGAAGTTGACCACCACCCAGCGCCCGCGCTGCGCGGCCAGGTCGTAGGGCTTGCCGTCCACCGCGGTGCCGGTGAAGGACGGGTACTCGGCGGTCTGGTCGACCACGCCGGGGCTTTCCAGCGGCGGCGGCAATTCCTCGGCCGACGGCGGCGGGCTGGCGTCGGCCGCGGACTGCGGCTCCGTGGCCTGGCGCCCGCAGGCGCACAGCAGGGCCAGCAGGGCCAGGGCGGGAATCGGGAAACGCATGGTCAATCTCCGAGGGAATGGGGGTAGAGGGAGCCGACCCGGCGCCGCAGCACGTCGCGCAGCGGCAGGCGCAGGTCGTCGAGTACCGCGGTGGCGTCCTGGCCGAGCGGGTCCTCGCGGCACGGCAGCCAGGCCTCGTCCGCGGGCACGCGCACGCCGCAGGCCTCGTACAGCTCGCCCAGGCAGACGTCGTCCAGGTCGCGGCCCAGCAGCCACTCGCCCTGCTCGTCCCGGCGCAGCACGCGGATCTCCGCCAGCTGGGCGAGGAACTCCTGCAGCAGCGAGTCGGTGAGCATCGGCTCCAGCTCCAGGATCGCCGCCGTGTGCAGGCCATGGCCCTCGCGCCGGGCGTCGCGGAAGCGGCCGATCAGCCGCAGCAGCGCATAGACCTCGTAGCCGGCCGGCAGGCGCATGGACGCCGGCTGGTAGCGGAACGCGGCCAGCGACGAAGCCAGCGAGGCACCCAGCAGGATCGCGATCCAGCCCAGGTAGATCCACAGCATCAGGATCGGGATGAAGGCCAGCGCGCCGTACAGCTTCTGGTAGCCCTGGAAGCTGCCCAGGTACACGCCCAGCCCGGCCTTCACCGCTTCCAGCAGCAGCACCGCCAGCGCCGCGCCGGCCAGGGCGTGGCGCCACTTGACCGTGTGGTGCGGCACCACGCGGTAGACCAGCACCACCACCACCAGTTCGATCAGCACCGGCGCCAGGCCCAGGCTGAGGTCGGCGATGGCGCGCCCTTCCGGGGTGGCGAACAGCGGCAGGGCGAAGATCCGCGCCGAGATCGACAGCGAAGCGGCGGCCAGCAACGCGCCCAGGGTCAGCACCGTCCAGTACACCAGGTAGCGCGACAGCCGCGGCCGCGCGCTGGCCACCCGCCAGATGCGGTTGAAGGTGGACTCCACGCTGTTGAGGGTGACCAGCAGCGAGACCACCAGCGCAACCACGCCGGCGGCGGTGAGCTGGCGCGAGTTCTCGGCCAGGCGGTCCAGCGAGGACTCGATCGCGCGCGCCGCGGTCGGCATGAAGTTGGAGAACACGTAGTCGACCAGGGCGTTGCTCCACTGGTCGAACACCGGGAACGCGGCCAGCACGCCCAGCACCACCACCGCCAGCGGCACCAGGGCGAAGGCGGTGGTGTAGGCCAGCGCCGCGGCGGCCTGGAACAGGCGGTCGTCGACGAAGCGGTGCCACAGGAAGCGCGCGAACGCGACCGCGCGGGCGCGGTCGCGCATGCGTTCCCGCCAGTTTCCGGTCAGACCGTCCATGCGCATCGGGCAAGCCTACCCGATGCGCCGCACGCGCCGCATCGCCGATACTTGCGCCCCTGGCATACCCGAGGAAGCAGCACGCATGGCCGAGATCCTGGTCCTGTACTACAGCCGCGGCGGTTCGGTCGCGCGCCTGGCGCGGCAGATCGCGCGCGGGGTGGAGGAAGTGCCGGGCATGCAGGCGCGGCTGCGCACGGTGCCGCCGGTGGCGGCGGTGACCCAGCAGGCCGCCCCGCCGGTGCCGGAGGACGGCGCGCCCTACGTCACCAGCGCCGACCTGGCCGGGTGCGCCGGCCTGGCCCTGGGCAGCCCCACCCGTTTCGGCAACATGGCCGCGCCGGTCAAGCACTTCCTCGACGGGCTTGGTGGCGAATGGGCCAGCGGCACCCTCGCTGGCAAGCCGGCGGCGGTGTTCACCTCCACCGCCACCCTGCACGGCGGCCAGGAATCGACCCTGCTGAGCATGCACGTGCCGCTGCTGCACCACGGTTGCGTGATCGTCGGCATCCCCTATACGGAGCCGCTGCTGAGCAGCACCCGCAGCGGTGGCACGCCCTACGGCGCCAGCCACGTCGCCGGCGCCGACGACGACCCGCAGCCGAGCGAGGAAGAGGCCGTGCTGGCGCGCGCACTGGGCCGGCGCCTGGCCGATATCGCCGCGAGGCTGGCCCGCTGATGCGCGCGCCTTCGCACCGGGTGCTGGGCATCGCCCTGCTGGCCCTGGCCGGGCTCTACCTGGCCTGGTTCCACGACGACCGCCACGCCGCCGCGGCGCTGCTGGTGTTCGCCCTGCCGCCGCTGCTGCTGGCGGGGCCGGCCTGGCGCGGCGGGCGCAAGGCCGCGTTCTGGTCGGGCGTGCTGGCGCTGTTCTGGTTCAGCCACGGGGTGATGCACGCCTGGGCGCATCCGGAAGCCGGGCTGTTCGCCTGGGCCGCGATCGCGCTATCGCTGGTGGTGGTCATGGCCTCCAGCTGGCCGGGGCTGAAGGCGCGCTTCGGCCGCCGCGGCTGAGCGAAGGTTTCATTCGCACCTTTTCGCCCACCGGCGCGATAATCGCGCCGCGGCGGTGCCGGGCACCGCCCTCCCCCGTCCACGGGTGCGGCCGCGGCCGCACCGCAGGAGCCGCTCCATGGAAGAACTGCTGATCGTCACCACCGGTGGCACGATCGACAAGATCTACTTCGACGACAAATCCGACTACCAGATCGGCGAGCCGCAGATCGGCATGATCCTGCGCGAGCTGGGGGTGAACTTCCGCTTCACCGTGATCCCGATCCTGCGCAAGGACTCGCTGCACATCACCGACGCCGACCGCGAGCTGGTGCGCGCCACCATCGCCGCGCAGCCGGCGCGCCACGTGCTGGTGACCCATGGCACCGACACCATGGTCCAGACCGGCATGGTGCTGCGCTCGATCGCGGACAAGACCATCGTCATGACCGGCGCACTGAGCCCGGCGCGGTTCCGCGGTTCGGACGCGGAGTTCAACATCGGCTGCGCGATCGGCGCGGTGCAGACCCTGCCGCCGGGCGTGTACATCGCCATGAACGGCCGGGTCTGGACCCCGGACAAGGTGCGCAAGAACGTGGCCGCCAACCGCTTCGAGCCGGCCTGAGGCCAGGCCCGTGTCGAAGGCGACCCGCGCCACCCGCGTCCTCGACGCCGCCGGCGTCGTCTACCGCCTGCATCCGTACGACTACGACGCCGAGGCCAGCGTCCTGGCGGGCGGCAAGGGCCTGCAGGCGGCCGCCGCGCTGGGCGTGGCACCGGAGCGGGTACTGAAGACGCTGATGGCCTGGGTCGACGCCCAGGCGGTGTGCGTGGTCCTGCCCAGCGACCGCCAGGTCCAGCTCAAGGCGCTGGCGGCGGCCGCCGGCGGCAAGGCCGCGCGGATGATGGAAGTGGCCGAGGCCGAGCGCCGCAGCGGCTACAGGGTCGGCGGTATCAGCCCGTTCGGCCAGCAGCGGCCGGCGCCCGTGTGCTTCGAGCGCGACGCGCTGGCCCAGCCGAGTGTGTTCATCAATGCCGGCCAGCGCGGCCTGCTGCTGGAGCTGGCGCCGGCGGATGCGGTGCAGGTGCTGCAGGCGCAGGTGGCGGCGATCAGCCGCGCATAGCCGCACGCAACCGTGTCCGGCTACGCCACCCACGAATCCCGAATCCCGATCCCGAATCCCGGCGCCCAGGGTGCGCGATGCGGACTCAGTACATCCCGGTCTCGAGGCGCGCGGCCTCGGACATCATGTGCCGGCCCCACGGCGGGTCGAACACCAGTTCCACGTCGGCCTGGCTGATGGTCGGGATCTGCTCCAGCTTGGCGCGCACGTCGTCCACCAGGATCTCGCCCATGCCGCAGCCGGGCGCGGTCAGGGTCATCTTCACGTCGATGCCGCGGGTGCCGTCGTCCAGGTGCTTCAGGCTGGCCTCGTAGACCAGGCCCAGGTCGACGATGTTGAACGGGATCTCCGGGTCGAAGCAGGTGCGCAGCTGGCTCCAGACCATGGCCTCGACCTCCTCGTCGCTGGCGTCGGCCGGCAGTTCCAGCTGCGGCGGCACTTCCTTGCCGATCGCGTCGGCATCCTTGCCCGCGATGCGGAACAGGTTGCCTTCCACGAACACGGTATAGCTGCCGCCCAATCCCTGGGTGATGTAGCCGACGCTGCCGGCCGGGAGGGTCACCGCCTCGCCCTGCGGCACCATGACGGCGGCGCAGTCGCGTTCGAAGCGGACGGGTTCGCTGCTGCGGGAGTACATGCGGCGGATATGGGGCAGCCCGCCCGCATATGCAAGGCGGCCAGCGGCCGGTGTGGGGAGGACGCTCATTCTAGCGCATGCCCGCCGGGCGTATCCTTGGCGACCCCTTCCGGATCCACCCGATGCCCCGAACCCTGCATTCCCATGGCCGCCCACGCCGCGCCTGGCTGTGGCTTCCCCTGCTGTTGCTGGCCATGGCCACCGCGGTGGTCGCCTGGGGCGCCCTGGGCCTGGCCAGCGGCCGCCAGCACGGCTGGGTGGCGCTGCTGGTGGCGCTGGAGTCGGGACTGATGCTGCGCCTGGGCGGGATGCGCCCCGGCTGGGGACGCGCCGTTGCCGCCGCCGTGGCCACCGTGCTGGTGGTGGTCGCGGTGCAGTGGGCGATTGCCGCCGGCCATATCGGCGCGCAGATGGGCATGGCACCGTGGCAGGCGCTGCCGAAGATGGGGCCGCGCTTCGTGCTGACCCTCAGCCAGCTGGCCAATACCCGCCTGGACCTGTGGTGCCTGGCGCTGGCGCCGCTGCTGGCGCTGCGCGCCGGACGCTGAGCCGCCACGCAGGCCCCGGCGGCGCGCGCCGGGGCCGCGTCCGCCTCAATGGCCGCCGTCCAGCGCCTTCAGTTCGCTGACCAGGGCGTTGGCCATGTCCGCGCCGTCGCCGTAGAGCATGCGGGTGTTGTCGGCGTAGAACAGTGCATTCTCGATGCCGGCAAAACCGGTGCCCTTGCCGCGCTTGATCACGATGACGTTCTTCGACTCGACCACGTCGAGGATCGGCATGCCGTAGATCGGGCTGGACGGATCGGTCTTGGCCACCGGGTTGACCACGTCGTTGGCGCCGATCACCAGCGACACATCGGTGTTCGGGAACTCCGGGTTGATGTCGTCCATGTCCGCGATCAGGTCGTACGGCACACCGGCCTCGGCCAGCAGCACGTTCATGTGCCCCGGCATGCGCCCGGCCACCGGGTGGATCGCGAACTTCACCTTCACCCCGCGCTCGATCAGCCGCTGCGCCAGCTCCCAGATCTTGTGCTGGGCCTGGGCCACGGCCAGGCCGTAGCCGGGCACGATCACCACGCGCTCGGCGTAGGCCATCATCGCCGCCACGTCGCCGGCCTCGATCGGCTTCTGCGAGCCGCTGATCTCCTGCGCCTGGCCGGCGGCGCCGAAACTGCCGAACAGCACGTTGCGGATCGGCCGGTTCATGGCCTTGGCCATCAGCCGGGTCAGCAGGATGCCGGCCGCGCCGACCATCATGCCGGCGATGATCAGCGCCTCGTTGCCCAGCACGTAGCCCTCGAACGACACCGCCAGCCCGGTGAAGGCGTTGTAGAGGGAGATGACCACCGGCATGTCGGCGCCGCCGATCGGCAGGGTCATCAGCACGCCCAGCAACAGTGCCACCAGGAAGAAGGCGATGATCGCCACCGGCTGCAGGCTGGTGGCCGCCCATGCCCCGAGCACCACCATGGCCAGCGCCACCAGCAGGTTGAACGCCTGCTGGCCCGGGAAGGCCACGCGCTTGTCCAGGCGCCCGTCGAGCTTGGCCCAGGCGACCACCGAGCCGGACAGCGACACCGCGCCGATCGCCGAGCCCAGCACCGCCAGCGCCAGTACCACTGCGCCCGGGCCGGCCGCCGGAGCCCCGGCCGGCGCGGCCTGCGCCAGCCCGGAGTAGCGCAGCAGCTCCACCGCGCCGATCGCCGCGGCCGAACCGCCGCCCATGCCGTTGTACAGCGCGACCATCTGCGGCATGTCGGTGATCGCCACCTTCTTGCCGGAGACCCAGGCCAGCACCGTGCCCAGCACCAGCGCCGCGACGATCAGCGCCAGGTTGTGCAGGTCCGGCAGCAGGAAGGTCGCGGCGGTGGCCAGCAGCATGCCGACGCCGGCCCAGTGGATGCCGCTGCGCGCGGTGGCCGGCGAGGCCATGCGCTGCAGGCCGAGCAGGAACAGGGTGGCGGCCACCAGGTAGCTGGCGCCGACCAGCCACAGGCGCAGGTCGAAGCCGCCGCTCATGCCTTGCCCCCGGGCTTCTTCGAGGACTTGAACATCTCCAGCATGCGCTCGGTCACCACGTAGCCGCCGGCGGCGTTGCCCGCGCCGAGGGCCACGGCGATGAAGCCCAGCGCCTTTTCCAGGGTGGTGTCGGCGTGGCCGAGCACCACCATCGCGCCGATCAGCACCGCGCCGTGGATGAAGTTGGATCCGGACATCAGCGGCGTGTGCAGGATCACCGGCACCCGCGAGATGATCACGTGGCCCGCGATGGCCGCGAGCATGAAGATGTACAGCGCTACGAAACCGTCGTTCATTGCGTCCTGCCTCCCCGGGCACGTGCCCGCCCGGATGATAACCGCAGGCTGAACCCGGCTGGCGCGTGTCAACCGCGGCCCGCGGCGGGCGTTTACTGGTGCATCGAACCGCCACGAACGGGTGCAGATGAAACCGACGATCCCGCCGCCGTTGCCCGCCATGGCCGTGGCGTCCGCCCGGATCCACGGTACCCGCACCGGGGGCCGTTAAGCTGTGCTGGTGACTCCGCCCGCATCGCCCGACACGGACGCGCCCGCCACCCCGGCCTGGGCCTCGCTGGACGCGTTCCTGGCCGACATCGGCACGCGCGCGTTCCGCTTCGCCGAGGCCGGCCTGCGCAACCGCGACGATGCGCTGGACGCGGTGCAGGACGCGATGATGCGCATGCTCGCCTACCAGGACCGCCCGGCCACCGAATGGACGCCGCTGTTCTGGAGCATCCTGCGGCGGCGGATCATCGACCTGCAGCGGCGCTCGCGCTTCCGCCTGCGCTGGATGCTGCCGGCGGTGGCCAGCGACGATCCGCGCGGCGAAGACACCGGCATCGACTGGGCCGACACCAGCCCCGGCCCGGCCGAGGCCCAGGAGCGTGGCGAGACCTACGCGCGCCTGGTGGAGGCGCTGCGCCAGCTCCCGCCGCGCCAGCGCGAGGCGTTCACCCTGCGCGTGCTGGAAGAACTGGACGTGGCCACCACCGCGCAGGTGATGGGCTGCTCGGAAGGCTCGGTGAAGACCCACCTGTCGCGTGCGCGGCAGGCCCTGAATTCGCAACTGGAGGACGTCCTGTGACGACCGCACCCGATTCCCTCGACCGCCGCGCCCGGCAGCTGCACGCTGAAGCGCTGGCGCATGTCTCCCCCGAGGTGCGCGCGCGCCTGCGCCGGGCCCGTCACGAGGCCATCTCCGCCGGTACGGAGCGCCCGTCCTGGCGGCTGCCCTCGTGGCTGGCCGGCGGCGCCATGGCTGCGGCCCTGGTGCTGGCGGTGGTCCTGCGCCCGGACCCGGCGCCGCCGCAACCCGACGCCCTCCCCGCCGCCGGCGTGGCCGCCGCCACGCTCGAGGATCCGGCCGTCCACCTGGAGGAGGATCCCGGCTTCTACCTGTGGCTGGCCTCGGCCGACGTCACCGCCCTGGCCCTGGAGTAACCGCCATGAACCTGCGCCTGTCCCTCTGCCTTGCCGCGCTGCTGCTGCCGACCGTGGCCGCCGCCCGGCCCGCCCAACCCGCGCCCGCGCCGGCACCCGCCGCGCGCCAGGCGGAACTGCCGCGCTGGGAACAGCTGAGCGCCGAACAGCGCGAACTGCTGGTCGCGCCGCTGCGCGACCGCTGGAACGACAACCCGCAGGAGCGCGCACGCATGCTCGAGCGTGCCCAGCGCTGGAAGGAACTGCCGCCGGAGGCGCGCGAACGCGCCCGCCGCGGCATGCGCCGCTTCGAGCAGATGGACCCGGAGCAGCGCCAGCGCGCGCGTGCGATCTTCGAGGCCACCCGGCAGATGACGCCGGAGCAGCGCGAGCGTTTCCGCAAGGAGTGGGAGCAGATGAGCCCGGCGCAGCGCCAGGAATGGCTGCGCGCGCATCCGGCCAGGGACGCGCACTGAGTCGCGCGGGCCGGCCAGCGGCCGGCGGCTCAGGCCGCGGCGGTCGCCGCCGGCGGTTCCGGCCAGGCGGTCTTCGCCAGCAGTTCGTCGTTCCAGTCGAAGGACAGCGCGCCGTCCTTCAGGAACAGGGCCACGAAGTTGAAGACGTTGCGCGCGTACATCTCGCTGGCGTGCACCGCGCCCATGCTGGCCAGGTCGAGCGGACCGGCGATGGTCACGCCGTGGCGCTCGACGGTCTGCCCGCGCTCGGTCAGCTCGCAGTTGCCGCCGGTCTCGGCGGCCAGGTCCACGATCACGCTGCCGGGCTTCATGCCCGCCACCATCGCCGCGCTGATGATCTTCGGGGCCGGCCGGCCCGGCACCGCGGCAGTGCACACGATCACGTCGATGTTGCGTACATGCTCGGCCAGGCGCCGCTGCTGCTCGGCGCGCTCCTCGTCGGTCAGCGCGCGCGCGTAGCCACCCTCGCCGGCCGCGCTCACGCCCAGGTCGAGGAACTTGCCGCCCAGCGACTCGATCTGCTCGCGGGTCTCCGGGCGTACGTCGAAGCCCTCCACCTGCGCGCCCAGCCGGCGCGCGGTGGCGATCGCCTGCAGGCCGGCCACGCCGGCGCCGACCACCAGCACCTTCGAGGGACGGATGGTGCCGGCGGCGGTGGTGAGCATGGGGAAGAAGCGCGGCGCCAGCTGCGCGGCGATCAGGGTGGCCTTGTAGCCGGCCATTCCGGCCTGCGAGCTGAGCACGTCCATGGCCTGGGCGCGGGTGGTGCGCGGCAGGCGCTCCAGCGGGAACGCCCGGATCCGGCGCGCCTGCAGCGCCGCGGCGCGGGCCGGATCGGCCTGCGGGTGCAGCATGCCCACCAGCACCGCGCCCTCGCGCAGCGCGCCGATCAGTTCCGGCGCCGGCGGCTGCACGCACAGCACCAGCTCGGCGCTGGCGCGGGCATCGGCGGCGGCGGGCAGCGCGCCGGCCTCGGCATAGGCCTGGTCGCTGATGCCGGCGCCCAGCCCGGCGCCCGGCTCCACCCGCACCGTGGCCCCCGCGGCGACCAGCTTGCGCACCGTCTCCGGCGTGGCGGCCACGCGGCGCTCGCCAGCGGCGGCTTCCTTCAGCACCAGCACTTCCACCGTCATGCCGCGTCCCCTCGCAATGTCAGACCGGCCGGATGCTAGCAAACGCGGCCGGCGGCGGTTCGATGGTTTCAGCGGCATCCGCCCGCCGCGGGCGCACCCGGGCGGCGGCCCGGACTCAGTGCAAGGTGGCGCTGCCGCGCGCGGCGACCACGCTGTCCAGGCGTTCGATCACGCCCTGCATGGCGGCATCGAACGCGCCCTCGTCGGCCACGTGCATGCGCAGCCGGCCCAGCCGCACCATCGCCGCCAGCTCCTCGGCCGAGGCCACGCAGAAGCGCACGCCGCGGCGGTTGACGAACAGCAGGCGCTGCGAGATCGGGCTGATCCAGGACAGCTTGCCCGGCTGCACGCGGCCGTCCTTGTCGATGAAGTCCAGCCAGGTGCCCACCGGCAGGCCGCGAATGTAGTCGACATCGGCCTTGTCGAAGCCCTGGGCCTCGTCCAGCCCGGCCAGGTCGACCGGGCTGTTCTCCACCGGCGCCGGCTGCGGCAGGGCCACTGCCGGCAGCTCCGGCAGGGCCTTCTCCAGTTCCGGGCGGGCGGCGGCGACCGCCTGCAGGGTGTCGCCCATCGCCGCGATCGCGGCGCTGGCGGCGTCGCCGTGCAGGCCGACGCTGGCCAGCACCTTCAGCAGCGCCGGCTGCCAGGCCTGCAGCCACGGCTTGCCGACCACGTGCCGGCGCGCCTCGGCCACCTCGTCCAGCACGCCGTCGGCCAGCGCCATGGCCTCGACGAAGGCGGCGCCGGCGTCGCCCTCGCGCAGCAGCGCCAGGGTCACGTGGTGCTGCCAGGCGTTGTGCAGGAACTCGGAAATCGCCCGCGGCAGCTCCAGCCCCTCCACGCGCGCCGCCAGCTCCTGCTGGGCGCGCTGGCGCGCCTGCTCCAGGCGCTCCTGGCCCCGCTGGATCTCGGCCGCGCGGCGCTCGGTGATCTCGACCCGGCGGCGGTGCTGCTCGAGGAATTCGCGGAATTCCTCCTCCAGGGTCATGAAGATGGACAGGTTCTCGTTGAACTCGGCCACCAGGCGCTCGATGATCTCCTCGACCTTGGCCAGCAGCGTGCGCTCGGCCGCGCTCTCGCCCTGGTTGCCCTCGCAGGCCTCGGCCAGGGCGTTGAGCAGGCGCCGCGCCGGGTGGGTCTTCTGCACGAACATGCGGCGGTCCAGCAGGGCCACCTTCACGAACGGCACCACCAGGCGGCCGATCAGCTCGCGCGGGCGGTCGGCCAGGTCGCGCTCGTCCAGCAGCACGTCGAACAGCATGCCGACCAGGTCGATCGCGTCCTCGTCCTTGGGATCCAGGCGGGTGCTGGCCGGGTCCACGCCCAGCTGGCTGGCATTGGCCAGGACCTCGCTCTTGAGCCGCTGCGACAGCGACTCGTGCTGGTCGCCGATGGCCGCGCGCAGGGTCGCGGTGGGCGTGGCCTGCAGCAGCGACAGCACCGACAGCATCTCGCGCTGGGTCAGCGGGCGCTGCTGGCCCTGCGCCTGCTGGATGGTGCCGGCCGCCTGCTCGGCGCCGCCGCGCAGCTGGCGGCTGTGCTCCAGCAGGTGGTGCAGGGCTTCCAGCAGCATGCCCTGGGCCGCCGGGTCGCCGGGCAGGAAACCCTGCCCGCCGGCACCGGCACCGGCACCCGCGGCCGCAGCGCCGGGCGCGGAATGCTCGCCGGCCATGCGCTGGCCGCCGGCCCAGCGCTCCATGAAGCGCGCCGCCCAGGCCGGGGAATACTCCTCCACCGGCGCCTCGGCCCAGGCCTGGCCGGCCTGCGGTTCCTCGGGCACGCGTTCGAACAGGTCCTCGCCGGGCGCGGTGGCCGGGCGCGGCGGCGGTGCCGGGCGCGCGGCCGGGCGCGCCGGGGCCGGGC